>JAZNSJ010000121.1:0-7567 GCA_045591155.1 Acutalibacteraceae bacterium
GTGTATGTACGGTCATTAGACACATTCTTTTCAATAAGCAAATGATTTTTAGCGTATGCTGCAATTTGAGCCAAGTGTGTAACGCATATAACCTGACGGCTATGTGATACTTTTTGCAGTTGCAAACCAACTTTATCAGCAGCACGACCGCTAATGCCTGTGTCAATCTCATCAAAAATTAGCGTATCAACATCGTCTTTATCGGCAAGCACACTTTTAATGGCAAGCATTATTCGTGACAATTCACCGCCCGATGCAATTTTATGTAGTGGTTTAACACTTTCTCCTGCATTTGCACTGATTAAAAACTCAACCGCATCGCAACCGTGACGTGTGTATCTATCGCGATTTACATTGATAACAAACTTTACATTAGGCATATCAAGCGAATATAACACTTCGCTTACCTGACAAGAAAAGTTTTTTGCTGCCGCAACACGCGTTGCAGTTAAATTTTCACCTAGTAAAACAAGCCGTTCTGTAGATGCGTCAAGTTCGTGGCTAAGCTCTTGTATAAGTTTATCAGAACAAACAATTTTTTCAAGCTCTGCACGTGCGTTTTCAAGAAATTGGAGCATCTTTGACTCACTGTCGCCGTATTTTAACATAAGGCGCTGTAGTGTGTCAAGTCTTTCACGCAACATTTCAGGACTCATATCACGCAATTCTTCATTTTCGGTAAAAGCGCGAATTTCTGCGGAAATGTCATAAAGATTACCAAGTACATCAGACAGACGACTTGAAAGCATTTCAAAATCATTATTTTTGGCGCTGTCAACATACTTTTGGGCGTTACGCACAAGTGATACCGCACCGTCAGTATTTTCGCTACCGTTTAGACAATATGCCGCATCATTTAGTGCAGATATGGTCTTTTCATAATTTTCGCAAATCGCGAGTTTGCGCTTAATTTCAGCAATTTCGCCAATCGTTATGTCAGCATCCTCAAGCTCTTTAATTTGATACTGTAATATATCCATTCGGCGCCTTTTTTCGCCTTCATCGGTTTCTTGAGAATTAAGCTCTCGGCGTACGGTATTAAAGTGTTTAAACTCGTTATAATATTTACTTAACTGCTCACAGTTTTCGGCCAACATATCAAGATAACTATAATAATTGTCAGGGTTAAGCAATTTTTGATTATCGTGTTGACCGTGAATGTTTATAAGGTTTTTAGAAAGCTCTTTAAGCAAAGATGCGGTTACGGCTCTACCGTTAATTTTAATAGAACCGCCATTTTGTGTAAGTATACGTGATATAAGTAAATTACCGTCTTCATCAGTATCAAAACCATTATCTTTAAGGATTGTTACAGCTTCTGGTGATAAATCGCAAAACAGCGCCGACACAACCGCCCTATCACAACCAGCTCTTATTAAATCTTTTGAAGTACGCTCACCTAAAACAGCATTGATTGCATCAATAATAATTGATTTACCAGCGCCGGTTTCACCTGTAAGCACGTTAAAACCTATATCAAAATCAATATCAGTTTTTTCTATTACTGCAATATTTTCTATATGCAAAGATTTTATCATATTAAATACCTTACATTAATTTTTTAAGTTCATTTGTGAGTTGTAATGCTTGGTTTTCGCTTCTGGTTACAATAAAAACTGTATCATCACCAGCTATGGTACCAAGCATCATATCGTTATACATGGCATCAAGCGCCACACATACACTTGAGGCCATACCCGCCACACATTTAATAACAATATCATTAAGCGCAAAATCCACGCTTGTAGTATATCGTGAAAAAATCTCACGATAGTGCGAATACGCCTGCTTGTTTGTATCACGCAGTTCACTGCTAACATAACGATAGTTGCCAGCCGCATCGTGACCTTTTATAAGGCGCAGCTCTTTAATATCGCGTGATACTGTTGATTGGGTTACCTCAAAGCCTTCTGCTAGCAATAAATTTTGTAAGTCGTCTTGTGTAAGAACAATGTTATTTGCAATTATTTCAAGAATTTTTTGCTGTCTTTTTCTTTTCATTTTTATTTACTGCTCCTTGCATCACGAAATTTAAGGGAAAGCGTTTTATAAAAAGAACGTTCATTAATGCGCACCAGTTTTACTACTTTTTTTGACTGCGAAATATAAATTTCGGTAAATGGTTTTATATTTGTTACTTTTCGCCCGTCTACCGAAAGGCAAATATCGGTGCGTTTTTTAGAAAATGCCTTTAGCTTTATTACTTTGTTGCCGCCAATTAAAATAGGCTTTGCCGCCAAAGAATGTGAACAAATGGGTGTAAGGCATACACACTTCATTGTTGGATCAATAACAGGTCCGCCGGCCGACATTGAATAAGCAGTAGAACCTGTTGGAGTTGCGGCTATAAGACCGTCAGCATGGTATGTTATAACGTCTCCGCCGTCAACCGATGCTGTAACATCAATTATTCGCGATAAATAACCGCTGTTGATTATCGCATCATTAAGCGCCTCGTATTCACCTACTATATTTCCATTTTCTTTTACGATGATATTAAGCATCATACGCTCTTCAATGGTGTATTCGCCTGTTTTTAATTTTTGCAACAAATTATACTCATTTTGTTCAATATTAGCAAGATACCCTACTCTGCCTGCATTAATACCTAAAACCGCCTTACCGTCTTGAGCAGCTCGCTTAGCAAAACGAATAATCGTTCCGTCTCCGCCGATTGTTATTATTACATCTGCAATTTTATATAACTCATCTTGGGGTGCGTGTTTATATCCTGCGCAACAAATATCATCGGGCAAATATGCCGTAATATCACATTCATTAAAAAACTTAGCCATTTTTTCTACCGTTTCAGATGAACCGCGTTTATCAAGATTTGGTATTACTGCTACAATCATTGCACACCCTCCTTTAAAGCAGAATACGATGCCTCAACCACATCTATTGCATTATAATTTGAAATGGTTGGATTATCGTCTTTTTGAATATAGCACAAATATTCTATATTGCCCTCAGGACCCTTAATTGGTGAAAAATCAAGTCCTAAAAGAGAAAATTTATTTTCTTTTATAATATTTATAATTTTATCAATAACGGCAATATGTACCGACTTGTCACGCACAACACCTTTTTTTCCAACATTTTCTTTACCCGCTTCAAATTGCGGCTTTATAAGACAAACAGCCCTACCACCATCACGCAGTAGTGTACGCATAACGGGAACAATTAGAGATAAAGAAATAAAAGACACATCAACCGAGACAAAATCTAATTCGTCTGGTACTTGTTCACGCGTTACATAGCGAAAATTGGTACGTTCAAGGTTAATAACACGCGAGTCAGTACGCAATTTCCAAGCAAGCTGACCATAACCTACATCAATTGAATATACCTTGTTAGCACCTTTTTGTAACATGCAGTCAGTAAAGCCACCTGTAGAAGCGCCAATATCGGCGCAAATACAACCATCAAGCAGTATATCAAAGCTTTTAATAGCCTTTTCAAGCTTTAAACCACCACGACTTACATATTTAAGCGTTTCGCCACGCACTTCGATATTATCGTCATGTTTTACAGTATCGCCTGCTTTATCGCATTTTTGATTATTAACATAAACAATGCCCGACATAATTATAGCCTTAGCTTTTTCACGACTTTCGGCAAAGCCGCGTGACACAAGGGCACAATCTAATCTTTCTTTTCCCATTATTTACCTACAATTTCTATCATTGACTCACGGTCAAGCTTGTATTTTTTTAGTGCTGACTGTATGGTAGAAGCACCAACAAATTCGTTGTCTATTGCCTGAACGGTATATATTCCGCCAAAACCCTTCTCCATAAGTCTACAGCCAATATGCTCGGCAATACCTCCAGATAATATACCTTCTTCAAAGAAATAGATTTTTTTATATTTAAAAAGCAAATCAACAATTTTATCATCTATAGGATAAATCTTGTTAAGTTTTATAACGTCGGTATTGTTTAGTTCTTTTTGAGCATCAACCGCATTAGAAAAAATTCTACCGTAAGTAACAATTGCCTTTTCTCCATTTTGTGAAAGTATGGTGTAATTGCCTGTAATATTGTGGTCATAATTGTTGTTTTCTACACCGCGAGGATACCTAATTACACTAATTTCTTTTTTATGCGCAGTATTAAATATTAAGCTTTTAAGTTCGCTATAATAACATGGTGAATAAATATTTACATTGGGTATAGAAGACAAATATGCTACATCAAAAACACCTTGATGACTTTCACCATCGTCGCCAACAATACCAGCGCGGTCTACAAGTAATTTTATTGGCACATTTGCGATAGCCGCATCATGCAATACTTGGTCATATCCTCGTTGTAAAAAGGTTGAATAAACCGCAAAGTAAGGCACCATACCGCCAGACGCTAATCCTGCAGCAAAGGTTACTGCGTGCTGTTCGGCAATACCAACGTCAAAAAATCTAGATTTATATTTTGATGCAAAATTTTGCAAGCCTGTTCCCTCGGTCATTGCAGCAGTAATAGCACAAACATTTTTATTATTTGCAGCAAGCTCACATAAAGCATCACCAGCAATGTCTGAATAGGTTTTACCAGTTGGTATATCCTTACCCTTATCGACATCAAACGAAGATACACCATGATAATCCTTTGGCTTGTTTTCAGCATAGGCATATCCCTTACCTTTGGTGGTTACTACATGTACCAAAGTAGGTCGGTTGTAGCTTTTAGCAATTGTAAAAAGTCTTTCCATAGCCTCGGTATCGTGACCGTTAACCGGCCCTAAATAATTAAATCCAAGGCCCGTAAATATGTTATTTTTATAAACAATACTTTTAAATGACTCTTTTATATTAAAAATGAGGTTGTGAATATGCTTACCGATAAAAGGTAGTTTTAAAAGCAGAGTGCTTACAGCAAATTTAATTTTATGATAACCCTTGCGGTTGCGCATTTTTGTAAAAGCGCGTGGCATAGCGCCTACATTACGCGAAATAGACATTTTATTATCATTGAGCACAACAATAAAATTGCCTTTTTTAGCGCCGGCATTATTAAGCGCCTCATATGCCATACCACCCGTCATAGCACCGTCGCCAATTACTGCAATAGCAGTACCGCCTTGGAGCATAGCTTTTGCCTTATATATGCCATAAGCTGCTGAGATAGAGTTACTACTATGCCCAGTTACAAAAGCATCATGTTCGCTTTCATCAGGGCGCATAAAGCCCGATATGCCACCCTCTTGACGAAGAGTAGAAAATCTTTCTTTTCTGCCAGTAATCAATTTATGTGCATAAGATTGGTGACCTACATCAAAAATTATTGCGTCACGAGGTGAGGAAAAAACACGATGTAAAGCTACGGTAAGTTCAACAGCGCCAAGGCTTGAAGCTAAATGCCCGCCATTTTTTGAAACAACTTGAATAATTTCACTTCGTATTTCGTCACATAACAGCGCAATTTCATCTTTATTTAGTTTTTTAACATCATCGGGTGAATGTATATTATTTAAAATTTTGTATTCCAAAATTGAAACATCCTTTGTGATTACATAGGTATAATTAATAATTACGTTCTAGCAAATATGCAGCCAAGGCTTTTAGTCTGCTGGTGTCTCCGTTAAAATACTCTAAGCACTCATAGGCTTCATCGGTATATTTTTTTGCAAGCTCACGACAATATTCTACGCCCAAACGCACAACAATTGTATCTTTGTTATTTTTTTCATCACTACCAACAGGTTTTCCAAGCGTTTTACTGTCACTTACACCATCAAGAATATCATCAATAATTTGAAAAGCAATTCCAACCTTTTCGCCAAATTTTTCAGCAATTGCTACAAGCTCATCATTAGTTCCTGCAAGTATGCATCCGATAGCACAAGCTGTTTTAAGCAAGGCACCTGTTTTTAGACGATACATTTCAAACAGCACATCATCATCAGTGCCGGTATTGTCTGCCATATCAATTACCTGACCGCCAATCATACCGCCTATACCTGCTGAAGAAGCAAGATGAGTTAATGCCTTTACAACACGTTCTGCCGAAATACCAAGGGTTTTCGAAGCCGTAGAAAAAGCTTCGGTTAGTAATGCGTCACCGCAAAGCAATGCCGTGCTTTCACCAAATGCTTTATGGCAAGACGGCTTACCACGCCGCATATCATCATCATCCATACAAGGTAGATCGTCGTGAACCAATGAATATGAATGTATCATCTCGAGTGCGCATGCAAAATTATAAGCGCAATCATCATCACTACCGCATAGCTTATAAAACTCTAATAGCAGCACAGGTCTTATACGTTTTCCGCCATTTAACACTGAATAGCGGCAAGCTTTTAACACCTCGTCATAAAGCTGACCGTTTTCGCAAAGAAGTATGTCAAGGCGTGCATCAAGTTTTGCCTGATAATCCTTTAATAATGAATCAACCATTTTCTTCGCTCTCCTCTTGTGCCTCGGTAAGTGAGATAATTTTTTGTTTGGCATCTTCCAAATATTTTGAACAATCTTTAGAAAGTCTTACACCCTTTTCAAACAGTGCTATAGACTCGTCAAGAGAAATTTGTTCATTCTCAAGACTGTTTGCTATTGTTTCTAATTCCTTTATTGATTTTTCAAAATCAAAATTGTTTGAAAGCATAATTTTACCTCTATTTACGTTTTATATCTGTAACAAGGCAATCAATATCACCGTCGCGCATTGTTAAAGAAATATTATCACCTATAGTTACTTCTTTGCTACTTGTTAAATATTCGCCGTTTTTAGACACAACCGAAAAACCACGCAACATTACCTTTAATGGACTAAGCGCATCAATGCGCACCGCCAAAGAAGCCAGTTTGTTTTTACTGCATTGTAAATATGAATCTATTTGATTTGCAATTTTGTCGCTTGTTTTATCAAGTTCTAATTGCTTTTTTTCTAAAATACGTTCTAATTTATGGGTACTTATCTTGCCGTTAAGTAATTGTAGTTGTGTGCTACAAAAATTACATTTAAATACTGCCTTACTTTTTATTAAATTTGTTATAGCGTTTATTTTACTTTGCAGTTCTCGGCAATCGGGTACTGCAAGTTCAGCTGCGTGTGACGGTGTTGACGCACGCACATCAGCAACAAAGTCGCATATTGTAAAATCGGTTTCATGGCCTACGGCCGATATTATAGGAAACGGTGATTCATATATTTTACGCGCCAATGCTTCATCGTTAAAACAATGTAAATCCTCGGCGCTTCCGCCACCGCGACCAATAATTATCGTATCTATATTATCTAATTTGTAAACACGCTCAAGTGTTTTAATCATATCACGCGCTGCCATATCACCCTGTACCAACACAGGACACATAACAATTTCACAAGCAGGATAACGGGTTGCCGTAATGTTAAATATATCACGCACTGCTGCACCCGTATCGGATGTTATAACCGCTATACGTTTAGGGTATTTTACAAGTGGTCGTTTGCTTGTTGCATCAAAAAGACCTTCTTGTTCAAGCTTATCTTTAACCTGCTTAAAGCTGAGTGCCAAGTCACCCTCACCAACCGGGTGCATCTCTTCGGCATAAAACTGGTACTGACCATCTTTTTCATAAAGAGAG
>JAZNSJ010000122.1:0-5155 GCA_045591155.1 Acutalibacteraceae bacterium
ACAACGATTGGTGTATAGCCAATCGTTGTTTTTTGCAATCCATATAAACAAATATAAATTTTTCACAAAATACTTGACTGATTTAATTTTTTGTGTTATTATATACCTCGTTACATTTGCAGGTGTAGTTCAATGGCTAGAATTCCAGCCTTCCAAGCTGGCTATGTGGGTTCGATTCCCATCACCTGCTCCAAGGTTAGAAGTCATACATTTAGGTATGGCTTCTATTTTTTTATATTTATAGTAATAGTATGAAAAAGTTCAGTGTTTTAATAAGAATAATTTATAATTTGTAATATATATTATATTTGACTTTTTTTTGTTTTTTTGATATAATACAATGAATTAAAATACGATTATTATGCGTGGTGATTTTTTATGGTAGCAAGTATGACAGGCTTTGGTAGAGGTAAGGTATCCGAGCAGGATTTTAATATTACTGTCGAAATCAAGTCGGTAAATCATAGATATTTTGAGTATTCTTCCCGTATGCCTCGTTCTTTTCAATTTTTAGATGATACATTAAAAACCCTTTGTCAGCAAAAAATTTCGCGAGGCAAGGTAGAACTTTCAGTACAGTTTGAGGATATATCCTCAAATTCTATAGAACTTGCTGTAAACACGGCGTATGCAGATGCGTATATTACAGCGTTACATAAGTTTGCAAAGGACTATAAGCTTAAGGATGATATAAAAGCATCATCAATTGTTGGCAATACCGAAATTTTTACCGTAAGAAAGCGCGACCTTGATGAAGAATTAATTAAATCGGCTGTAACTGCCGCAGCAGATGTGGCTATTGATAATTTTATTGCTGCGAGAGCACTTGAGGGTGAGCGTCTTGTAGCCGATATTAAAAGTAGGACAGATTACATTCTTACTCAGGTTGATTTTATAGAGTCACGTTCACCGATAACTGTACGTGAATACCGCGAAAAGATAGAAGCCCGTATGCGAGAGCTTATAGGTGATGTTCAAATAGACGAGCAGCGTCTTATTACCGAAACGGCAATTTTTGCCGATAAAATAGCCGTTGCCGAAGAAACGGTAAGGCTACGTAGTCACATTACTTCACTTTGTTCTATGCTTAATGAGGGTGGCGTTATAGGTAGAAAACTTGATTTTATAGTTCAGGAAATGAATCGTGAAACAAACACAATTGGTTCTAAGTGTCAGGATATGGAAATTACCAAGGTGGTAGTTGAAATCAAGTCTGAAATCGAAAAAATACGAGAACAAATTCAAAACATAGAATAGGAAGTGCTTTATGCGACTTGTTAATATAGGCTTTGGTAACCTTGTGGCAGCCAATAGAATGATAGCAATTGTAAGTCCCGAATCGGCGCCAATTAAGCGTATTATTCAGGACGCTAAAGAACGTGGTACGCTTATTGATGCCACACACGGTAGAAGAACACGCGCTGTAATAATAACCGACAGCGACCATATAATTTTAACCTATTTGCAATCCGAAACGGTGGCAAATCGTATTGCTGACGAAAATGCCGTTGATGATGAGGAGGAGAGCGATGACTAAAGGCAGAGTATATATTATTTCGGGACCATCGGGGTCGGGTAAAGACACCGTTATGAAAAAGGTGTTTGAAAAAAGACCAGACATTGCTTTTTCAATTTCATCAATTACGCGCGATATGCGTCCTGGTGAAGTAGAGGGTGAAAAGTATAACTTTATTTCGCGTGAGCGTTTTGAAGAAATGATTGCTAATGATGAGCTGTTAGAGCATAATGTTTTTGTAGACAACTATTATGGCACACCAAAAGCTCCTGTTATAAATTGCATTGAAAACGGACAGGATATATTGATAGAGGTTGATGTTAACGGTGCGGCACAAATACGCAAAAAAATGCCCGAGGCAGTAAGTATCTTTATAATGCCACCATCGCTTGAAGTTTTAAAAAACAGGCTTACTGGCAGAGGTACCGACAGCGCCGATGTTATAGCAAAACGTTTGGGTGAATCACTACGTGAAATTGCAAGTGCTAGCAATTATGACTATATTGTTGTAAACGACGACCTCGAAACAGCAGCAAATGATTTTGTTGCTATAATGTTGGTAGATAAATTTAAAACCGACCGCAATTTAGAGCTAATAAATAAAATTTTAAATAAGTAATCTGAAAGGAAATGTAAACTATGTTAAATCCCGCAATTGGAAAATTGATTGAAAATTATGAAAATCGTTACGGTCTTGTTACCGAGATTGCAAACTGCGCTCGTAAAATTTCAAATGAAGCAGAAGCTAATGATGAAATTTTACTAGTAAAGCCTGTTAGCATTGCGATAGATAAAATCGCAAAAGAAAAAGAGCTTATCTAATTTTAAATTTTATATTTTTTAAGGGGGGTTCGGTATGTATCGTTTGGTTGCAGAGGTTGTAATAGACGGTGCTACCGGCTCTTTTGATAAGTGCTATACTTATGCAATACCTGATACACTTTCTAGCAAAGTAAAAGCAGGGTGTAGAGTTACTGTTCCGTTTGGTAAGGGTAATATTAAAAAACAGGGTATGATTTTAAGTGTTTTTGAGGGTGAAATAACGCTAAAAACTAAAGAAATATATTCCGTTACCGACAATGAACCCATACTAAACGATGAAATGATTAAAATGTGCAAATGGCTTAAGGACCATGTGTTTTGCACGTATTTTGATGCTATACATACAATGCTACCCGCAGGACTTAACTATACATTTTGTGATTATTATTCGGCAAATACCCAGTTTTGTTCTGCTTCACTATTAAGCGAGGATGAAAGGCGTGTTTTTAACTTTTTAACAGAGTCGGGTGAGCAACCGTTTAAAAAACTGCAACAGCTTTTTGACAATGCTACCGAAGTTATCGTATCTTTGTATAAAAAGCAAGCTGTTATAAAAAATCAGGTCCCCACACGTCGTATGCAGAATATGACTCGCCGTTGGGTAAGAATTAACAATGATAATACAGTGCAAAAGCTTACCAGCCGCCAGCAAGAAATATACGATATTATAGATGCAGCAGGGGCAGTATCGGTAAAAGAACTACAGTATTTTACGGGTGTTTCTGTCTCGGTTATTAATTCACTTGAAAAAAAGGGTGTTTTAATATCATTTGAAAAACAAGAATTTCGTTTGCCATACCTTAGTAATAATCAACTTGATGTTAGTGAAATTGAACTTACTAATGAACAGCAGGCAGCATATAAGGGCATATCGGCTCTTACAAGTTCATCAAACGGTGAAACTGCACTACTGTACGGTGTTACTGGTAGCGGCAAAACAAAGGTTTTTTTAAAACTTGTCGACGATGTATCATCGCGCGGCGAGGGTGTTATTATAATGGTTCCTGAAATTGCCCTTACACCACAAATGATTAAAATTTTTAGTCAGCGTTACGGCAGCAAAATTGCGGTTTTTCACAGCGCTATGTCAATAGGACAGCGTATGGATGAATGGGGTCGTATAAAACAGGGCAAGGCATTAATAGCTATAGGTACACGCAGTGCTGTTTTTGCACCGTTTAAAAAGCTTGGTCTTATAGTAATTGATGAGGAGCAAGAGCACACCTATAAATCAGAAAAATCGCCACGCTTTCACGCACGTGATTTAGCACGTTTTAGATCCGTTTACCATAAGTGTCTTTTGTGTTTGGCATCTGCCACACCTTCAGTAGAAAGTTACAGCGCGGCACTGTCGGGTAAATATAAACTCTTTACCTTAAAAGAACGTTACGGTAACGCAATACTGCCCGAGGTTAGCCTTGTGGATATGCGCAAGGAGTTGTCAGACGGCAATTCTTCGAATATAAGTCGTGAACTTGGTGTTAGAATAAGCGAGGCATTACAAAATAAAAAGCAATCCATAATTTTGCTTAACCGTCGAGGACATAATACCTACGTTAGCTGTAGTAGCTGTGGTTGGGTAGCAAGTTGCGAAAATTGTAGCATTTCTCTTACCTACCATTCTGCAAATCGTAGGCTTATGTGTCACTACTGTAACGCATCTCACGAAATACCTAAAAAATGCCCAGAATGTGGAGGAGAATTTTTTCACTTTTCGGGTTCGGGCACACAAAAATTAGAGCAAGAGCTTAAACTGCTTTTTCCAGAAGCACGTATTTTACGTCTTGATGCCGACAGTACCGGCGCGCGAGATTCGTACACAAATTACTTAACTGCATTTGCAAACGGTGAGTATGACATACTTCTTGGCACACAAATGGTAGCAAAGGGACTTGATTTTCCTAACGTTACCGTTGTTGGTGTAATTGGTGCCGACAGAGCATTATATGGTGATGACTACCGCGGGTATGAGCGTACATTTTCTTTGCTTACGCAGGTTGTAGGCCGTGCTGGCCGTTCGGTTGATAGGGGTGTTGCGGTAATTCAAACCAACGATACCCAAAATAACATAATATCGCTTGCACAGCATCAGGATTACGATGCATTTTTTAAAGAGGAAGTTGCAAACCGTAAACTTATGATTTATCCGCCGTATTGCGATATTTGTATGATTTATGTACAATCCTACGATGCTCAAATAGCACAAGAAACAATTAATGAGATTTTTGTTAATATAAAACAGGCGGTAGCGGGGGAGTATAACGATATAAAGCTTATTATTTTAGGCCCTGCGCCTGCATCGGTGCCAAAGGTTAATAATAAATACCGTTACCGTATTATAATAAAAACTAAAAACAGTTCGCGTTTTAGAGATATGATACGAACTGCTACAAATATAAAATTAAAAAAAGATACATATGTGGGCGTTGACATCAACCCCGAAAACATTATTTAAAAAAGAGGATAACCATGGCAAAAAGAAATATTGTAAAAATTGGTGATGATGTGCTGCGTAAAATTTGCCGCACACAGCTTACCTTTGATGAAAAACTGCACCAAACACTTGATGATATGGCCGAAACTATGTATGAGGCAGAGGGTGTTGGTCTTGCCGCGCCACAAATTGGTATGTTGCGCCGTTATTGTATAATTGATGTTGGTGACGGTCTTATTGAGCTTATTAATCCAGTAATTACCGAAAAAAGTGAAGAAACACAAACAGGTAATGAGGGTTGTCTTTCGATTCCCGACAGGAGTGAAGTTATAACCCGACCAATGAAAGTAAGTGTTCGCGCACAGAATCGAAGTCGGGGGCCA
>JAZNSJ010000123.1:0-2055 GCA_045591155.1 Acutalibacteraceae bacterium
CAATTTCAATAACCTTTTTTGAACGTGGGGTAAAAAAATCGGGCGATAATTTTGTGGGCGTACCCGTACCAATATTTATGCGAATAATTTCTTCAATTTTATCGGCAGTAACGTTATACTGCGCTAATACACTTGCCGCAACACCGCTACCAATGCGCAATAATCCTAACAATAAATGCTCGCTGCCAACGTAGGTATGACCCATTGCCGAGGCAGTGCTTATAGCCTGATTTAAGGCTTCGTTTGCCTTTTCGGTAAAGCCATTAAAATTATATCTCATTATGTTTCCTCCTAAATTAAACTTCTTACCAAGCTTGCACGCTCAATATCGCGGGAATCGGGCGACATTTCACCATATTTTTTCATAAGCATATACGGCTGTCCCAAAACAAAAATCGACATTGGACATTGTGAAATTTTTATAATTCCTACCGACTCGCCTATCATTATATCGCTAATGCGCGACATAAGTTCCCCACTTGTAAGTATTCTGGCGTTTTTAAGCACCCCGTAGGAGCGCATGCAACGGTCTTCAAATTTTAATTTATCTAACTGTTTTCGATAATTATTTTCTTTTTCGATAAGCTCGTTTGCTACAATCTTTATATTATCTATAGCCGATTGCTCGCTGATACCAAGCGTTATCTGATTTGACAGCTGATAAAACGACGCCAGCGCCTTAGAGCCTTCGCCATACATTCCACGCGCGGTAAAGCCCATTCGGCTAATTGCATCAACATATTTTTGTATCTCGCCATTTGCTTCCACAAGCGGTAAATGTAGCATTACCGAAGCGCGTAGTCCTGTGCCTAAATTTGTAGGACATCCGGTCAAAAAACCCAAACGGCTGTCAAATGCAATATTTAAACTGCTACATAATACGTTATCTATTATATTTGCAATCTCATACGCCTTTTCAAGCTGTAATCCCGACAGCAATACCTGAATACGTACATGGTCTTCTTCGCCCAACATTATACAAACACTTTCATCGTCCGAAATAATTATTGCCCTACCTTGATAATTTAAAGCAAAATTTTTACTTATAATATGTCGTTCAACCATTGCCATACGCTCAATATGAGGTATATTATCCATTTCTATATATTTAAGAGTTTTAACAATGGGATGTTCACTTTTTGTTATAGCATCACGGACCAAAGTGTTTATTGTTTTTAAGTGGCTGTCGTTCATATTGGCGCAAAAAGGAATACCTTTTATATTACGCGCCAATCGAATACGCGAGCTTATGGCGATATCGCAACGCTCATTCGGTTCAAACCAATAACTCATTGAATTCCCTCTTCTAACAATTTAATTCTATCACGAACTTCAGCTGCCTGCTCGTATTTTTCGGCTTTTATAAGCTCGCCCAACAAAGCCTTTAGCTCTTGTAATTCTTGCTCTGGTGATTTTAATACAGGCGCTTGCGCATTTGGTGTTTTACCCTTGTGCGTTCTTCTGCCGTATTGCGCTTTTTTTATATAGGGTAACAATTGGTCGTAAAATATGTTGTAACACTGGTCACAACCACATTTACCATTTTTAGTAATATCATTAATGGTAAAGCCACAGCACGAACAACGTGTAAGTTGTTTTGGTAATACTGTATTTGCATCTCCAAACAATAAAAATTTAGAAAAATCACTGTGATTAACAGTATACCCCTCACTTTCCGCGCAAGAAGAACACAAAAGCTTTTCACTTTTAACGCCATTAACGTTATTGCGAATAAGGGTAGTTGCATTATTAACGCCACATTTTTCACAAATCATAAAATCAGTCCTCTCAAATTTGAACAAGCAACATTTCTTTAAGCGTTGCCGCACGCAAGCTTTCTTGCATAGAAACCGGAACGCTGCGCATAACGTTGTTTGATAATGCCGCATACATAACACGGGCAACGTCGGGCGTTATAAGCTCGGATTGCAGACAGTTTTCAATAACTATTCGCGCGCTCATCATATCAATTTTATCGCCTATTGCATTAATAATATGCATAAATGCCGCGCCCTTGCGCATTACAACGCGTTTTATTCTAATATAACCGCCACC
>JAZNSJ010000124.1:0-3636 GCA_045591155.1 Acutalibacteraceae bacterium
ACGCCGAAACAGGTGAGATTAAGATGCAACATTACGAGCAAACACGTGCCTTGTGTGATGCATTTAAAGAACAAAATGGATCGATAATATGCCGTGAAATACTTAAAGCAGCTGAGGTTGGCGGTACACCCGAAAAACGTACAGAACAGTATTATAAAGAACGCCCGTGTGTACGTTGCGTTCGTACAGCAAGTGAAATACTAACAAAATATATTGAAAATAACAAAGGACTGTGATTCACAGTACTTTGTAACTTTTAATTATTAAACATTTCGGTTGATAAATATCTGTCTCCTGTATCTGGTAGAAGTACAACTATTGTTTTACCCTCGTTTTCGTCGCGTTTTGCTATCTCAATTGCCGCCGATAGTGCAGCGCCCGATGAAACCCCCACAAGAACACCCTCGGTTTTGCCGATAAGTCTACCCATTTCAAAAGCCGCTTCATTTGTAATGGTTATAATTTCATCATAAACATTAGTGTTTAAAACCTCGGGTACAAAATTAGCGCCAATACCTTGTATTTTGTGAGCAGCAGCAGTACCGCTTGACAGCAGTGGGGAAGAGGCTGGCTCTACAGCCACAACTTTTATGTTAGGATTTTGCTTTTTTAAATATTCGCCGATGCCTGTTATTGTGCCGCCAGTACCAACACCTGCTACAAATATGTCTACCTTACCGCAAGTATCGCGGTAAATTTCAGGACCAGTAGTATCAAAATGAGCCTGTGGATTGGCGGGGTTAGTAAACTGGCCTGCAATTATGCTGTTTGGTATTTCTACCTTTAATTGCTCTGCCTTTTCTATTGCGCCAGACATACCTTTTGCACCTTCGGTAAGTACAAGCTCGGCGCCGTATGCCGTCATAAGCAATTGGCGTTCCTTAGACATACTGTCGGGCATAACAATTATAACACGGTATCCACGCGCAGCACCTACGGCAGCAAGACCAATGCCGGTATTACCGCTTGTGGGTTCAATAATTACAGAATCGGGTTGCAAAAAGCCTTTAGTTTCCATATCGTTTATCATAGCAAGCGCAACGCGGTCTTTTACCGAGCCTGCGGGATTAAAGTATTCAAGCTTGGCAAGCAAACGCGCTTTTAAATTAAACCGCTTCTCGATATTTTTTAGTTCTAAGAGCGGAGTATTGCCAACAAGCTCATCAATAGAATTATATATATTAGCCACTAAAATTCTCCTTAAATAATTATATTATATATTTTATCACTTATTAAAATTTATGTCAATGTAAAAAGCAGATGACTTTTTATCATCTGCTTTTAATACTTATTAAAATATTACGCAAGACCCACTTGATGCGCTGTATACATTTGCAGCGTGGTCAAAACCGTATTTATCATAGTAATCACGATTTACAACGCCAATAATTTGTTTCGCCTTAGCTTTTTCAACCAAAGCAATAACGCAGCCGCCAAGACCTGCGCCTACAATTTCACTACCTAAAACACCATTTGTGCTGTTAAGCAGGTCACACAAATAGTCAATCTCGGGTGTAGAGCATCTGTATGAGCCACATTCGGTTTCAAAGGGCGTGTTGGTTGTTATCAAATGTTCAAGATGGGCGTCACTAACACTTTGGGACGCTAAACGGTCACCATTGTGACTAATTTTCATCATATTACCAAGAGCCGAATAATCCTCGGTTTTTAGAACATTCATAAATTGTTCGGCTCGTTCACATTCTGAAATACCATATAAAGCAACATTACGAAGCTCATAAACCGCAGGGTCTTTATGGTTAGAGAATATTTCGCTTAAACGCTGTTTATATTCGGGTAGCAGTGCCTTAATACCACCACGTGTAATGGTTTCGGGTAAGGAGGCTATCATTTTATAAACCTTAGAATACGGTCTTATTTTGGCTAAATCGCGGAATTCATTAAGCTCACAATCGGGATAGTTTTTCTTAAGTAGCATAAGTGCAAATTCATAACAAGCTACTTTAGCGTTAAATGTATCCTTGCTACCTTCTGATTTTTTAGCCATAAGCATTGAATTTGCAACAAGAACAGCATATTTGTCAGAAAATTTTTGCTTTTCGCCAACCGTAAAGGGCTTAAAACCTAAATGAACAATAGCGTCTTTTTGACCACATTTCATAGCCGCATGGTCGCCCGAACCACCACGCGAGCCTACAAACCACTCACCCTCGCCACAAAGGTCGATGAATTCACGCTCGGTAAGGTTTAAACAGTTAAGGGCCACCAATGCTTCCATAACGGCAACAACTATAGCAGATGATGACGAAAGACCTGCCGCTACGGGAATATTGCCTGTAGATACCATATCCATACCGCAAAGGTTGTAGTCGGTTTTAAATTGCGCGTGTATAACTGCCGATTTTACATAGTTAGACCAATCACCCTTACTTTCACGCAAGGCTTCAACAACATTATCGCTTGCAAGATAAGAAAGCCAAGAATTGTTACTGCCAAGTGACAAAGTTTCGCTGATAGAAAAACTGCGGTCTGGGTAGGTGTTATCTAAATTAGATATATTAACCGTATCGTCATCTCTACGTGCCGATATAAATACCTGATCCTTGTCGGTTGCCATAACATTTATACCACCGCCACGGTGATCAATATGTCTACCCATTAGATTAATACGACCAGGGGAGCGTGTAATAACCACCTTTTTGTCGCCGTATTTTTCAATAAATTTGTTAAGCAGTTCTATATATCTTGCTTTTTGCGCTAAAATATCCTTGCCGTAAAGGTCGTGAAGTTGTTGGTCCATCAAGCCGTTATTTATATCAATAATATATTTAGAAGCTTTACGCATAAAATGTGAACTAACCTTACACAGCTCTTGCTTGGTGCTGTAGGTAAGCATATCGGTTTTGTTAGTTATTTCATATAAAACAGCGCTATTTTGAGATGCAAAATATTCAAGTGTATCGGTAAGATAAATTTCGCCCTGAGCGTTGTCTGAACCCAGTGTGTTGATTGCATTAATAACCTTATTCGTATCAAAGCAGTATAAAGCGGCGTTAGCATATGGCGCTGATAAAACCTCATTAGCACCAAACTGTACTCCGCAAAGCGATTTAGTAGGTGAAGGAGATTTTTGTAAAGCCAAATCAAGAACTTTTTTTGCCTTTTTAGGATTAAGACCTATTTTATTTAATTTTGCTTCGTAATTGTCGGGTGTTGTATCTGCTAGTGACATTAGCGCAGCATCGGTAAACTCTATTACACCATATGGTTTACCGTTTCGCACAACAACTCTGCCACCGTTAAAATTATCGTTAAGCGGTTGTACGCCCCACACAGCATCGGCAGTTTCGGCGCGGTATAAAATACCGGAAATAACGCTTGATGATATAATTTTGTCACCCATTGACACAATAACCGGACCGCTATATCCCATAGAAGATAGTGCTTTTAGTCCGCAAAGAGCGGCATGACCGGTGCCTTTTTGTTCTTTTTGGTAGGCGTATACAACACCGTCTACGCCGTCAAGACAGTCCATAACGCTATAGGCCTGATGCCCAATAACTACAACAAAGCGGCTTACACCAGCCGTTTTCATATTATTAATAATTCGACGAATAACGGGTTCACCTGCACAGTCAAAGCACACCTTACTTTTTGAATTGTCGTTCATGCGAG
>JAZNSJ010000125.1:0-8318 GCA_045591155.1 Acutalibacteraceae bacterium
GGTTCGCGGCACACTAAAGGCGCTCGCTGATGAAAAGGGTTATGAGTGCTTTGTAGTGCCTGATGACGTAGGCGGAAGATTCTCGGTGCTTACGGCGGTAGGTCTTTTGCCTATAGCTGCAGCAGGCTGTGATATTGATGCACTTATGATGGGAGCTCAATTGGCGGCAAAAGATTATAATGAGTCTGATATTAATAAAAATCCTTGCTATCAGTATGCAGCGCTTCGCAATGCGTTCTACCGTAAAGGAAAAGCAATAGAATTGCTTGTATCCTACGAGCCACGATTTACAATGATGGCAGAATGGTTTAAACAGTTGTTTGGCGAAAGCGAGGGCAAGGATAACAAAGGCTTGTTCCCGGCATCTGTTACATTTTCTACCGACCTTCACTCTATGGGTCAGTTTGTTCAGGACGGCGCCCGCATAATGTTTGAAACGGTTGTAACAATAGCCGACAACGGTAGTGATGTTGTTATAGAACGCGAAGATAATGACGGCGACGGTCTTAACTTCTTGGCAGGCAAAACAATGTCTTATGTTAATGAAAAAGCATTCCAAGGCACCGTGCTTGCACATACCGACGGCGGTGTACCAAATCTTGTAATATCGGTAGACAAGGCCGACGAAGAAAACCTTGGAAGACTTATTTATTTCTTTGAAAAGGCTTGTGCGATTTCGGGTTATATGTTAGGCGTAAATCCATTTGACCAACCCGGTGTTGAAAGCTATAAAAAGAATATGTTTGCTTTGCTTGGCAAGCCTGGATACGAGGATATGAAGGCCGAATTAGAAGCAAGACTTTAAAAAAACAGGTAAAATAACCGTGCTGGCACGGTAAATATAAAGGAGTTGTTTTATATGATTAAACTTATTATCGGAAAAAAAGGCGCAGGCAAGACCAAGCGTTTAGTAGAGCTTGTAAATAGCGCTGCAGAAACCAGCCTAGGTAACGTTGTATGTATAGAAAAGGGCGGCACACTTACATTTTCCGTTAGTCATAAAGCTCGTCTTATTTATGCCGATGATTTTTCAATCTGCGGTTATGACGAATATTATGGTCTATTAGCAGGTGTTAAAGCAGGCAATAACGACATTACACACATTTTTGGCGACGCAACACTTCGCATAGGTTCGCGCAACTACGATGAACTTGCTGCGTTTTTAGGCAGACTTTCAAAAATTGAGGATGTTGAATTTATATTCACCATTTCTTGTGATGAAGCAGAGCTTCCCGCATCAATTTTCGATGTTGCAGAAAAAATTTAATTTTACTTAAAATGATTCAGCGGAGGATTATATCCTCCGCTGAATTTTTAACATCTTACAGATGTAGATATTCGTATGCGGGATTTGAACCCGCGACAACCCCTTTATGAGAAGGGCGCTCTGTCCAGACTGAGCTAATACGGCACAAATGCAAAATCCGCACATTTTGTGCGGATTTTGGTGCGGGTAACAGGACTTGAACCTGCACCGAGGAACCCCGACTAGAACCTGAATCTAGCGCGTCTGCCTATTCCGCCATACCCGCGTATTAAAGTAATAAGTAATGGTTAAAATTAGCAAGTGGCGCATAATTGCTTTGCTGGAAAATAAGCAAAACAATTATACATAATAAAGGATTAAAAGTCAAGTTATATAACAGGCTATTTAAAAAGTTCTTTATGCGTAGCATTAAACAACTGCTCGACAAACCACACTTTTTTAACCATAAAGGTTTTGCCG
The DNA here is from genome assembly GCA_045591155.1 of Acutalibacteraceae bacterium. Taxonomy (GTDB): domain Bacteria; phylum Bacillota; class Clostridia; order Oscillospirales; family Acutalibacteraceae; genus UBA737. The sequence goes on from JAZNSJ010000125.1 coordinate 1,727, forward strand.
CTTAGGTATTGCAAAATTCCTCCGTCTGTGGTAAAATCAAATGTCAATTTATATGAGTAGAGAGCTTGTTTATCAAAACCCATTTTTTTATCTTTCTGCAATTTTCCGTATTTTCCGTCACCCAACAGCGCGTGACCGATAGATGCCATATGCGCGCGTATCTGGTGGGTGCGGCCTGTAATTAACTCCACTTCAATAAGCGACAAGCCGTTTTTTGATGCAAGGGTGGAGTAACGGGTTTTTATGGTTAAATTGTTATCGGTTTTTTTATTGCTTAAATAAACCATGTTTTTATCTTCGTTTTTCTGGAGAAAGCCTTGCAAGGTTTGGCTCTTTTGTTTTGGCACACCGTGAACAACGGCTAAATAACGCTTATCGATTTCACGGTGTTTGATTTTATCACAAAGTATGCGTAGTGCCTCGGCATTTTTAGCGGCAACAACAATACCGCCTGTGTTTCGGTCTATACGGTTAGCAAGGGCGGGCTTAAAGCTGTTTTCCTCGTCGGGCTTGTATTCTCCCTTATCATACAGATAATGCTGTATCCTGCCAATTAAGGTATCACGATATTCGTTTTTATCGGGATGAACAATAAGACCTTGTTCTTTATCTACAAGCAAAATATTCTCATCCTCATATACAATATTAAGCCGTACTGGAGAACTTAAAAAATCGTATCTTGGCGCAAGTTCTACAAAAAACTCATCATTTATATATGCTTCAACAATATCGCCTATATTAAGCCGTGTTGAAATTTCCGCACGTTTGCCATTAATTTTTATACGTTTGGTACGGATGTACTTGTACATAAGTCCTTGTGGCAAAGTAGGACATACCTTGGTAATAAATTTATCAAGGCGTTGATTTGCATCGTTTTTTGTTATTGTAAAACTTTTCATATAAACATCCTTTTAAAAGAGGTATCACACAATGGATAACATACATAAAGGTCACCGTGACCGAATAAGACAGGAATTTTTACAGCACGGATTTAATAGAAACACGCCATCCCATAAAATACTTGAGATTTTGCTGTTTTATTGTGTTGAACGTGCCGACACAAATCCAATAGCACACGAGCTAATTGCAAAATACGGTACAGTCGCCAATGTGCTTGACGCACCACTTGCCGAGCTTGCCGCGGTTAAAGGGTTAAGCGAGCGAAGCGCCGTACTTCTTAAACTTATAATGCCTACCGCACGTAGATATTTGTACGACAAGGCCGAGCAAAAGCCAACCTTTTCAAATCTTAATGAGATTGGCGAGTATATATTTACCCATTATTTAGGAGAACAAAGCGAAAAGGTATCGGTTTTATGCCTTGATACTAAAGGTAAGCTTATAAGCTTTGATTTTATAAGTGATGGTGATATTGCATCGGTAGGACTGTCAACGCGAGCGCTTGCAAAAACGGTGCTTAGCAGTAATGCTACAGCAGCGGTGTTGTGCCATAATCACCCAAATGGAATTGCCTTGCCAAGTGAGAGTGACCGCTGCATTACCGAAACAGCCGCAGAGCTTCTTTCAAAAATAGGAGTACAGCTTATAGACCATATAATTATAGGCGACACCGATTTTGTATCTATGGCTCAAAGTGAGCAATACGCACATATTTTTGAACCAAACTAATTATACTATTTTAATTTTTTAAAGTCAATTAAAGGTCAGGATAAAATGAATAACTTTATATTATTTAAAAGAGGGTTTAAAAACGGCATACCCATATTTTTAGGTTACTTGGCGGTATCCTTTACATTTGGTATAGCGGCGCGTGGCGCTGGACTTTCCTCTCTGGAGGCTATTTTAATATCCGCCATCAACCTTACCTCAGCCGGACAGTTTGCGGCTCTTGGTGTAATAGCTGCGGGTTCAGGCTATATTGAAATGGCGCTAACACAGCTTGTTATAAATCTGCGATATTGTCTTATGTCGTCATCACTTTCACAGCGCTTTGACACCAAAATTAAAGCATATCATCGATATTTAATTTCTTTTGGCGTAACCGATGAAATTTTTGGTGTTTCAAGCGCATACATACACGAAAATGTTCCGCCCGCGTATTGCTATGGCTTAATAGCGGCATCATGGCCGGGTTGGGTAGGTGGCACGGCGCTAGGGTGCCTTTCGGGCGATATTTTACCCGCAAGTGTATTAAGCGCTTTGGGTGTGGCGCTTTATGGAATGTTTATTGCAATAATTGTGCCGCCAGTTAAAACCAACAAGGTACTGCTTGGAGTTGTTGTAATATCAATGCTATTAAGTCTGGTGTTCGAGGTAACACCTGTTTTAAAGGAAATATCGTCGGGATTTAGAGTAATAATTTTAACACTTGTTATCGCCGGTGTGGCGGCTTGGGTTTTTCCTATAAAAGAGGAGGGCGAGCAAAATGAATAATATAGCCCTTTATATGTTTATAATGGCGGCAGTAACGTATCTTATTCGTATGTTGCCTTTAGCCCTTATAAAACGCAAAATAACAAACCGCTTTTTTAAGTCGTTTCTTTATTATGTGCCGTTTGTAACGCTTGCCGTTATGACCTTTCCTGCAATCCTTTCCGCTACCGAAAGCATTTGGTCGGCAGCAGCAGCATTTGTTGTAGCTATGATGGTGGCATATTCAGGCGGCGGACTGCCGTTGGTGGCAACAATAGCTTGCGCAGTAGTATTTATAGTAGAGCTATTTATATAATGTAATTTAAAACAAAAAAGAAAAGGTTCAACAAAACGTTGAACCTTACTTTTTTAAGTACATTAAGGCATTAGCCTTCAACGATAGCTTCTACGGGGCAACCTGCTGCACATGCGCCGCAATCCATGCATGCATCTGCATCAATTTCGTATTTGCCGTCGCCTTCAGCAATAGCATCCACAGGACAACCGCCTGCGCAAGCGCCACAGCTGATGCAATCATCAGTAATTTTGTAAGCCATTGGTTACACCTCCGCCCAAAGTAAGAATAAAAGTTAAAAAACTTGTTAGATATATTGTAACAACATTCGACCAAAAATGCAAGAGGTATTTTATTCTTTATCACTGTCGGTTTTTTTAGGTCGGCTTTCGCCAATAATTTTTACGTACTTGCGATTGGTTTTGTATGGAATACCATCGTTATCCTTTGGCTTTACGGTAAGATTTCCTGTAATAAAGTTTACATCTATAACCGTTCCTACGCCTTGTTCGGTTTTAACGGTAGTGCCAATTGATGGGGTTATAGAATTTAGGTATTCGTAAGAATTTTGCTCATAATTAAGACAGCACATAAGTCTGCCACAGCTACCCGAAATTTTAGTAGGATTAAGAGATAGGCCCTGCTCTTTTGCCATTTTAATAGATACGGGTAAAAAGTCATCAAGAAAACGCTTGCAGCAATATTCTTGACCGCATATACCCACGCCGCCTAACATACGGGCTTCATCACGCACACCAATTTGGCGAAGTTCAATGCGTGAGTGAAAATGGTTTGCAAGGTCTTTTACAAGCTCGCGAAAATCCACTCTGCCATCGGCAGTAAAGAAAAATGTAATTTTTCCGCCATCAAACGAGTATTCAACCCGTACAAGCTTCATATCTAACTTGTGGTTGGCAATTTTATCTTCACAAACGCGAAATGCTTCGGCTTCTTTGGATTTATTGTCTTGTATGCGCTGCATATCTTTTTCATTAGCAATACGAAGAGCTTTTTTAAGTGGTGGCACAACGCGTTCGTCTTCTACTTCGTGATTGCCCTCGGCTATGGTACCAAACGCCAAGCCGTTGGCGGTTTCAACTATTACGTTGTCACCTTCGTTATATGTTTTGCCATCAGGTGAAAAATAATAATTTTTTCCACTGTCTTTAAATTTAACTGAAATAACCTGTGTCATAATTTACCTCATTTATCTAAAAGACCTTTAGAGCGACTGACCACTAAGCTTATAAGCAGTGGAATATTTATATTGGTTGCCAAAAGGTCTAAATAATATTTTACGTCGTCAAAAAGTTGGTCTAATGCTCTTGAGTGGCTTGAACCATTTTTTAGCTTTTTTGCTACACAAACAGAAAGTGTGGCAAAAAAATCTTGCGCATCAGAACGGCTTTTTTCAAAAGTAGAGAGCAATTTAAGCATATCATACTCGCTCCCCGATAATAAAAGATCTATAAATTGGTTTGCAGCATCTAGTTGTGAGTTGTCGTTGTTTTTTACACCGAGAAGTGAAAGCAATACACATCGCGAAATAATGGTGTCAAGCAGCATTGTTTTGGAGGGAACCGACAGTATAAAAACAACGTTTTTAGGTGGTTCTTCAAGCACCTTTAACAGTGCATTTTGCGCCTGTTCGTTCATACGGTGCGCTTCTTCTATTATAAAAATCCGACAGGCTGCCGAATGTGCTTTTACAAATACATCTGAACGCAACTCGCGTATTTGAGATACCGACAAAAATTTTTTGCCATCAAGCGCGTTAACAACAGTAATGTCAGGATGGGTACCAACCTTTGCTAAATGACAATTACGACAAACCCCACAAGGCGCAGATGCATTATCGCAAACAGCGGCTGTGGCTATATAAAGAGCCAAATCCAAGTTAGATACGGTGTTTTCGCCTTCAATCATTATGGCATGGGGTATACGGTGCGAATCTATAAAGGTTTGTACCAAGGCTTTTATCTTTGAGTTTTCACTTGGAAAAATCATAGCACAAAGCCAACCTTTTTCATAGCTTTGAAATAGGTTTTGCGGGCAACACGCTCGGCGCGAGCATCACCATCGCGGAAAATGCGTTCAAGCTCTGCTTTATCGGTAATAATGCGGTCATACTCTGCTTTAATGGGCGCAAGCTCATCTGCAACGGCCTCACCTACGGCCAATTTAAAGTCGCCGTATCCCTTGCCTTCAAATTCTTTTTCAATTTCATCGGGCGACTTTCCGGTTATTACACTGTAAATGGTAATAAGGTTAGAAATACCGGGTTGAGCTTCACTCATACGCACACACGCTTCGCTATCGGTTACTGCTCGTTTGAATTTGCGAATAATTGTATCGCGGTCATCAAGTATTGCAACCCAAGAGTTTGGATTTTCGTCAGATTTGGACATTTTCTTTAAAGGGTCTTGCAGCGACATAACACGAGCGCCGGCTTTTGCGATATAAGGCTCAGGAATTTTGAACACATCGCCATAAATATTATTGAATCGCACAGCAATATCACGCGCAATTTCAAGGTGTTGCTTTTGGTCAGCTCCAACAGGAACAAAGTCGGGCTGATAAAGCAATATATCTGCCGCCATAAGCACAGGGTAAGAGAAAAGCCCTACATTTACATTGTTGGCATGCTTTAACGATTTATCCTTAAACTGTGTCATTCGTGACATTTCTCCAAACTGTGTGTTACAAGAAAGTAACCATGAAAGAGCAGTGTGTTCTGCCACGTGAGACTGTATAAACAGGGTGCTTTTTTCGGGGCTCAGTCCTAATGCCAGCATAATAGCGTAGGTAGAATAAATTTGAGAACGCAGCTTAGCAGGTTCTTGTCTTACGGTTATGGCGTGCAGGTCGGCCACGGCATAGGTGCAATCAAATTCATCCTGCATGGTTTTCCAGTTTTTAAGCGCGCCAAGATAGTTACCAAGCGTAAGCATACCGCTTGGCTGAATACAGCTTAAAACCTTTTTCTTTTCGTTTGTAATAATTTCTGCCATAGGTGAAACTTCTTTCTTATGAATATAATTATATTTATATTAACATAAAAAAATAAAAAATACAACATATAAATGTGCAGTGTCAAAAAATAAAAAATATTTTCTTGACAAATGGTTTTGCTTGTGATAAAATACTCAAGCCGCATATTGTGGGCTTTGTAAGTTGCACCATAAATTTGGTTGCACGCCTATCTTTAGCGAGACTGTAAAATATCAGGCAGGTGTAAAAAATGTACGCTATTATCGAAACAGGTGGTAAGCAGTATCGTGTAGAAAACGGCGATGTTATCTACATTGAAAAGCTTGACGCCGAGGTTGACTCAGAGGTAACCTTCGACAAAGTAGTTGCTGTAAGCGACAAAAGTTTAAAGGTTGGCAAGCCCTATGTTAAGGATGCTTTCGTAAAGGGCACCGTTGTTAAGAACGGCAAGGGTAAAAAGGTAACAGTATTTACCTACAAGCCCAAAAAGAGCAGCTCACGTAAGATGGGCCATAGACAGCCTTACACAAAAGTACAGATTACCGAAATCGGTTAATTCGGTATGACTTGTGTAAAATTTCTGTTAAAAAACGAAAGCCTTTACGGTTTTGAAATTAAGGGTCACAGTTCTTGCGATTGTAATGATAACGAGGGTAAAATTGTATGCGCTGCTGTTTCAAGCGCAGCATATATGACAGCAAATACCGTTACCGAAATAATCGGTGATGAGTGTGATATAACCGTTAACGATGCTTTAATGCGCCTTAGGGTTATAACTCCAAGTCAAAAAGCAATTGCAGTACTACAGGGTCTAAAACTTCATTTAACCGAGCTTTCAAAACAGTACAGCAAACGAATTAAAATCACTACGGAGGTGTAGATAATGTTAAAGTTAAACATTCAGTTGTTCGCTCATAAAAAAGGTATGGGTTC
>JAZNSJ010000126.1:0-13947 GCA_045591155.1 Acutalibacteraceae bacterium
CATCAAACGCTCTTATAGGTGAATAAATCATCATATCAAATATGAGATAATGCCATAGGTTAAAGCCAACACCATTGTTGTTGTTGCTTATATCATCAGGCTTACCGTCACCGTCAAGATCCTTATAGTCAAAGTTAGGATCAAAATCCCAGTCAAGAAATTTTTGACCGTCGAAGTAAACTGTACAATGATTACCTGTATAAAGATAACTATAAATGTGATATTCCTGATTTATGGTCTTTTGAGCTTCTTCGCTAAAGTAATGACAATAGTACTCTTCTTCATAAATCTTATTTAACCACTGGCTTGAAGGACTACCAGGATGAGCCCAAGAATATGTCGAGTAGAAAGAACCGCTAGAGTCAGGCTTGGTATAATTAAACTGCATTTTATCGGTAACGTCAACCTTGTTAAGTATACCCGCCGCATCACTAATGTTAAAGTATATAGCATCAGCCTTGTTGTCTGCGTTTCTGTACCACTTATGCAGTGAGGTTGTGAATTTATCCTCGTCAGAGAAGGTCTCAAAAAGGTCAAATTCTAAATCCCAGATACGATTTTTGTATATACCAAAACCGTCGTCAACCTCATAGTTAGGAAGAGACTTTTCAATAATTGAGCTCAAGCCGCTGCTCATAGTCCATATAGCTGGGAATGCACCTTTATCGTATGGAAGACGAGCGCGAACCTCAACATAACCGTTTCTAAATGCCATACTATTATCGGTTCTGGTGGTACCACTCATAGCGTAGTTAACCTTAGGATTGGTTTCATCGTAATAAAGGTCAGCAGTCATTCTAAGTCTGCCGTTTTCTACCGAGTTGAATTTACGGTCGTTATGCACTTGAGCCATATCGGCATCAATAGAAAACGAGCCCTGTATCCACTTTTCTGAGTCGATAAGCGCATCGCCGTCAAATTCATCGCCCCATACGTAATTGTAGGTTTTATCACCCACTTTAATGGTAGACGCAAATTCCTTGTTAGTACCTGTAAGCGTTGCAACCTTACCCTCTTTAACCTCAACGGTTTCAAACCATTCTTCAGCCGATTCAACCAATGAAAAGTGTGCGCCGTCAAAGAATAGGTCACCATTTTCGAGCAAGGTAACTGAATAATTCTTATCACTAACTGCGGATGATTTAAATAGAGTATCGCCTACAAGAATTCTTTTGGTGGCATTCTTTGCCTCATTAGTATTATCCTTAACAGGAAGACCAAGGTTTACCTTGTACTTATCTTTAAAAAATGTTATAAGGTTTGCCGCAGGAACACGGTTGTTAGTCTCTTTATGTGAGTAAACAACTGTATAACCCTCGGGACCTGCCCAGTCAACATATTTATATTCAAACTCGGGCTCAAATTTTTCTTCATACTTTTTAACGGTGTTACTAACCTTTTCTTCCGGAAGAGGACGGTCAGGTAAGGTTATCTTCTCATCTGCTTCGTCATCTTTTTCGTCATCAACAATAATTACGTCATCATTGTTTGAATCGTCCTTATCATTTTTAACAATTACCTCTTCGGTAACAACGACCTTTTTCTTCTTTTTTCTTTTAACTGTTTTAACACAGCCCGCGGTTGTTAATAGCATTAAAACCGCCAGAAGAAAACAGATTAATTTTTTAAGTGAACTGTTAAAATTCATACTACCCTTCCTTTCCGTATTAATCTTCTATAATCTCTACGAGATTTTTTCTTGAAACAACTACCACAATAGCGCAAGCCATTATTGCAGAAATAAGAACTGCAACAGAAACTGCGTTATCAGAAGTATTAGGAGCAATATCATCACCTGTAACTGCACCCGCACCTGTGCCTAAGAACAATAGATTGCTATTAGTAACGGTTTCATCAATAGGTGCCATAATGATATCGTCAAAATAAAGGCTTGAATTACCTGTTGCTCTTATAGATACCCACTTGGTCTGGGCTGTGAATGTGTACTTATACTGTGTCCATTCGCCAACTGTAAGACCCTTAACTACTACCATATCCTCTACAGCAATACCTGTATCAAGATAAACCGGCTTAGAGTTATGAACAAGTGAAAGCTTGGTGTCTGGGTTGTTTGCCTTATCGGTTGTTACCCAGAAGGTCATAGTATATGACTTACCTACCTCAAGCATATCCTCATAATTTAGCAATACATCAGCAGACTCTGCAGAGGTATCTAAAAGATGCATCGACTTACTGCCCTTGCGAACATACTGATTCTTGTAGCCGCCCTTAGCGCCAGGTCGGTTAAAGGTCCAACGGGTATCGTCATAATCCCAAAGTGTATTGGTATAGTCTTCAAAATCACAGAATATACCAAGTCGTTCCCAGCCTGCATAAAGGCTTCTTGTAATTGGTGGGAAGTAATCAACAGGATACTTAATGCTAAGATTATCGTGTGTATACCAACCTGTAAATTTGTAGCCTTCACGCTCTATAACAGGTAGTTCCATCTTGGTGTACATTTTACCAACCATATCTTCAACAACAACTTCAGATGTACCTGTAACAAAGCTTACAGTAACCTCGGGCGCATCAAACTGTGTATCCGAGAATTTATCAGCATCATCACGGTGCTTGTCAAATATTGTAAGAATAGGTGTACCGTCTTTTACAGTGCGCCAGGTATTATCCCAATCAAGACCCGACATAGAAAGCTTAGCACCATCGCCAAAGCGATCGGTAGGCTTTGCAATCATTTTAAATGCATCGTCTTTGGTTTTATTTGTAGCAAAGTAATAGAAATCCTCTATAGTTGAAACATAATACTTACTATTATTTCGCCAATCTGCATTTGAGTAACCAGCAAGTGGTCTTTCAAAATTACGTGGGAATGAAAGACAATCAGTGTAGAAAGAACCGTAGCTTTCGTCCTGACCTACCATAGAACCCTTTTCAGAAGCCTCAGTAATTTCTGTCGCATATGTACCGCCCTCAATAGTGGCTGTAACTACACAGTTATTAACTTTTATTGAGCCTCTGATCCAACCAACAAGCGCGCCTACGCGGTAACCTGATACATATGATTTATGATCAACAAAGCAGTTAGAAATTTCGGGCATTCTTGCCTGATATTCTGGGGTAGAGGTAACCGCTTTAGAACCAGCAGCATCCTCGTTATATTGAGCCATATTAAAGTCTTTATCCCAGTCGTCTATAGCACCTATAAGAGCGCCGGTTGACATAATCATACCATTATCTTTATTTAAAGGCGCCTCAATATGAGCATCAGAAATACCAACGTTTTTAATTACTGCGCCCTCACTAACCAATGGGAACAAGCCCGCATAGTCATAATCCTTAGACTGTTGGTCGCCACGGTTGTAATACAAGCCATAAACTACATAACCATCGCCATCAAAGGTACCATATTTAAACAAACTGAATTTTGAAGCAAGTTCGCCTTTGTAGCTTCTTTCAATAAGCCATTCGGTACAACCGATTTTGTCTGCCCAAAGTGGACTGTTAACATCGTTAAGATAAATATCGGCAACCAACTTGTAGTGTTTACCGTCTTGGTGTTTGTTAAGAGCATATGCCAATTCTTCACCGGTACCAATAAGGAATGGGTCTTCGGGAGTACCGCTACCCTGTAAACCATCGGCAGCTTCACCTGACCAAGCATCGCCCTTAGCGCCGTTACCAAACTTGATAACACCGTTAATTGCAGGATAATCATTTGTAGTAGTTTTCCAAGCGTTTACAAAATCAAGAGCTGTCATATTTGTAGCAGCAGCGTCACCCTTGATTTGCTCATCAGTAAGAACAGTTACGCCCTTAACGCTTGTGTTAGCATTTGTGTATACGTTTGCAACAGCTGCCTCGCCAACATCGCCTACAGGAGCTGTACCAATTGATATGCTGTTTTTAACGCTTGTGCCAACAGAAGCAACACCCACGATACCGCCTACAGTACCAGTTGCATTAATGGTAGCCTGTGAGTTACAGTTGCTTATACGAAGAGCCGAATAGCCTGCTGTACCTACCAAGCCGCCTGCATTTGCGCCGCCTTCGATTACAACGGTGCTTTGCACTGTGTTACCCCACATATTGATTGGCTTTGGTGCGTAGTAAGCAACACTACCAATAAGTGCGCCAACGCTTGCGCCAGATTTGCCATTTATGTAAGAGTTAGCAACAACAACATTAGTAACGTTGCCTGAACCCTTAACAGGGATAAGACCTGCGCTTACATCGGCTTCAACATCGCCATAGTAAAGACCAGATACTGTTTTACCGTTACCCTTTAAAGTACCGTTAAATGCACTTACCTTTTCAGAGGTAAACCACCATTTTGCAGTATCTTTCCAATCTGCAGCAGATGTATCGTTAATAATAATATCAGTTGTAAGCTCAAAGTACAAATCTGTAGCATCCATATTAAGCATTAATGCAAGATACTCAGGAGCATCTATTATATATGGTTTTGCCGGAGTGCCTTCACCCCCACGGAATTGTGTAGCAATACGACCAGTCCAGGGTTTACCTGAATCAAAATGAAGTATTTGGGGAATTATAACTGACTCGATAGCCTCTGTTACAGGAGCGTTATCAGCAGCATCATAAGGATAGTTTCTTAAGCAAACCGAGCATGACTTGTGAGGAATTTCACCGTCATTGTCATAGGTTGCCTCAAAGCCCTCGTGAACGGTAAAGTTGTGGCCTACCTTTGCACATTCAAATGTATAACCGCAAATACCGCAGCTTGCGCCTGTATAAGCGTGAGCAACGGTGTCAACACCTATAACATCAGCATTACAGCAAACATCTTTTTCATTTTTGTGAACGTTTTCATCTACAGCCTCACCAGAAAGTGTGTGGAATGCACGAAGCTGTGGATGTGTTTTTGTGTTAAACAACCAAACGGTTTTATCAAGCGTACCCATTACCTCAAGCGAAGGCGCGCCTGTAAGATTTTCGGCTGTAACAGTGGTAATTTTATTTGTATAATTTTGATCATTTACACCACTAACAGTCTGATCGGTGTAGCAATTATTCCATCTATCTGCTCTATAGGTTGCATAACTAGTGTTAAAAGGCATATAACCCAAGAATATGGAATTATTAATGCTGTTTGTACCAGCAAATTGACCGCCAACAGCTGTACACGTTTTGTTTGCAGTTGATGAAAGTTCATTACCATATACCAAGCAGTTGTTAACTGTAAGTGGCATAATAATGTTGCCCTGTTCAGTATATCCCATAAAGCCTACCAAACCGCCTGAACCTGCGTCACCGCCTGTTGATATAATGCAGTTGTTAGAGCTTTCGCAGCCCTCAATTGTAAGCTGTACATTTGTAAACTTATTATAACTACGTGCGCTACCTACTATACCGCCTGAGGTCTGTCCCTTTAAATAGCTGTTTCTTACAGCTATATTTTTAATTGTTGCTGTACCTGCAACCTTGGGGAACAAGCCTGCGCCATTTAGCCAGTGATTATTTTCAACATATAAACCGTAAACAACAGCGCCATTACCGTTGAAGTTACCCTGGAATGGGTTGTTAACATCGCCAGTTATTGTTGATTTTACGTTTTGAGAATTTTCAAAGTAAGATTTAACAGCACTTGCACTTGAAAGCGCAGCAACGGTGTCGCCGCCGTTCATATAAAAGGTTTCGATACCGTCTCTTACCTTAAAGTAAAGGCCTGCTGTAACAAGTACGCTACCGTTTAAGGTGTACTTACTTAAATCAAAATTGTTTGCTGTTGGCTGATCGGCGTTATATTCAAGCATTCCTGAAATAAGTGCTGCCAACTGTTCTGCATTGCCTATAATAAACGGTTTAGCAGCCGAGCCGTCACCCGAATTGTTCATCCAAAAATACTTATCAAGTTTGCCATTCCATTGATAACTAGAAGCCAATTGTGGAAGTGTAACATCCTGAAGCGCTGAGCTTGCAGGAGCGTTAACATCTGCATCGATAGCATAATTCTTTAAGCAACCCGAGCATGAATTATACGCAATATTACCTGCCCTATCTATAGTTGGCTCTACAGCCTGATGAGCTGTAAATGTGTGACCTGCAGCACAGGGGTATACAAAGTCACAAGCAGGACACTTGTTATTAATGTATGTATGTTCAAATACACCCTGTGAAATCAATGCATTATTACCACAGCAAGCATCTTTTTCATTTTGGTGTCCATTAATACCAACAGATGTAGCCTTTATTGTATGGAAGGCGCGAAGCTTTGGAATAGAATTTTCGCTAAAGAACCAAACCGACTCGTCAAGCGTAGACATTGCCTGTTTTGCAACAGCGCCTTTAATATCAGAAGATTCGACCTTGGTGATACGACCTGCATAATTCTGATCATTTACACCAACTACAGTTTGGTCGGTGTAGCAGCCGTTCCATATATCCGCTCTATAGGTTGCATAACCACTAAGGAAAGGCATATAACCTAACAATACCGAATTGTTAATACTGTTTGTACCATTAAAATTACCGCCTATAGCCGAACATTCCTTACCTTGTGTTGATGTAAGGCTGTTACCGTATACCAAGCAATTATTAACGGTAAGTGGCATATTGCGAACCGTGCCTGCTTCACTCCACATATAACCTACCAAACCGCCAGAACCTGCATCGGCGCCTGTTGATTCAAGATAGTTGTTAGAGATTTCGCAAGTTTCAATTGTGAGCTGTACATTTGCTACAGTAGTACGCGCGTTACCTACTATACCAGCGGCAAAAAAGCCCTTAAAATAACTGTTTCTAACTGCAACATTTTTAATTGTTACATTACCAGAAGCATAAGAAAAAAGAGCTGCACCACGGCCCCAAGTAGTGCCGTTGTCGGCATATAAGCCGTAAACAACAGCGCCGTTACCGTCAAAAGTACCTTGGAACGGATTGGCTTTGTCGGCATCTAATTTTGTGTAGCTACTGCCGTTGCTTTCAAAATGTGATTTAACATCACTTGCACTTGAAAGCGCAGCAACGGTTTCACCACCGTTCATATAAAACGCATCAATACCATCGGCAACCTTAAAGTATTTGCCTGCGGTATTAATTGGTGTACCGTTGTGTGTAGCCTTGCCTGTAACTAAAGCATACAGTTGACCTGCATTACCTATAATATAGGGATTGTCTTTAGAGTTTTCGGCAGAGCTGTCAAGCAGAGAAAGTTCTGGGACAGAAGCCGTAAAAGTGCTTACTGTTCCACTGCTTGCAAATGTGGTAAGATTTACACCCGTAAACATTGAAAGTACCGATACTGCAAGAATTGCAAATATAGATACAACCGCTACAAGCGCCTTACCTTTGTTCAATAATTTTTTCATTGAACTACCATCCTTTCATCCTTTATCCAAATAAGGTATATCACTACGCCTACCTGTATACCTGTATACAAAACAAGCACAATAACACACCATAAACTTGTATTACATATATTAACACAAAATCATAAAAAAAGCAATACAAAAATATAAATTTTTTAAATAATTTTAATAAAAAATTTTGTCAACAATAAGTATTTTTGTATGAAATTTAAAAATAAAAAACCTTGTTAAAAATTTTTGGTTTTTAACAAGGTTTTTATTTGTGTTAGTATATGTTTTTAATACAAACCGCTTTTTAAAAATTAACCTGTAATACCTACACGGTCAATACTTTCGATAAATCCGCGCTGTATAAACATATAGAATATAAGCATAGGCGTTATAAACATTAGGCATGCTGCCATAACGATTGAAGCGCCCTGCGGTGTTGCCGCCTGCATATAAATGCCCCATTTTTGAACCATATACGGCTCAACAACAGAAAGTCCGCTTGCAAGTGGATAATCACTTGTAAGATACATACCCGAAAGAAGTGAGTCATTCCAGTGCCAGATAAGCGAGAACACCAATACTGTTATAAACACAACGCTTGAAGATGGGACTGCAATTTTTAAGAAGGTTTTAAATGGACCTGCGCCATCAACCCAAGCAGCCTCTTCTAATTCACGAGGAAGACCCGAGAAGAACTGTATGTAGATGTAAATAAGTACACCAGAACGAAGTCCTACACCAAATAATGATGGCAACCATAAGGTCCAGCCTGTGTTTACAATGTTAAGTGTTATATCAAAGTTTGACCAATCGGCACCAAATAGACTGCCGAACCAATGAACAACACTTTCTATTCCCTTACCTATGAACAAAAAGTCAAGGTTAGCATAATTTACCATTCGGGGAATAAGCACCATCATATCAGGTACAAGAATTGTTAAGAAAAGTACGGCAGTGAAAGCCTTTTTACCCTTAAATTCAAATCTTGCAAAGCCGTAACCTACAATCGCACAGGTTGCAACTTCAAGAAATGCGCTTACAACTTCAAGTTTTATTGTGTTAAGAAATGATTTAAAATAATCCAACGCCTCTACAGCCTTAGAATAATTATCTTTTAAACCAAATTCTGTAGGAATCCAAACACGTGTAGAGTTGTTAAATGCGCTAGGGCTCATAATAGAGGTAACAATCATATAAAGCAAGGGATAAAGGATTAAAAAGCCTATTGATATAAGCAGCGCATATCTTATTAATGAATATGCAAGACCTGTACCTACCTTTGCGTAACGTAAAGCCTTTAAACGATCGGCTTCTGAAACATTTTTAAAAGGATTTTTCATATTTCTCTGCCTCCCGTCTTAAGCTTCGTAGCGTTTCATAACAAATTTATAGAACGCTAAAATTATAACACCCATAATTGCACATACAATAATAAAGTAGAACCAAATCATTGCAGATGGTATATCATACTGACCGCTACGCATTTTACCGTAAACCTGCTCTATCATAGGAGCACGCTCGTTGATAAACAGCTCAACCATTGTAAATATACCTACCAGTAGGGTTATTCGCGACAACATTGGGAATGTAATAAACCAAAATTCTTCCCACTTGGTTGCACCCTCAACCCTAGATGCTTCATATAAGGTTGACGGTATTGACTGTAAACCAGCCAAGAATAATACTATTTGAATACCGCAAGACCAAACAAGGTTAAATATGTTATTAATAGCATCAGAAATAAAGGTTGCTATCTCGGTACCCATATTAAGCGCAGTGGTAAGATCAGATACCTGAATCATACCCGATGCCATACCAGCTGAAACACCCATTTCGGTAAGGTTTTCATCGGTGGTTGAAAATACAAAGCCCATAACCTTACCTGTTGCAATAATAACCGGTAAAAAGTAAAGTGCTCTAAAAAATACACGACCACGGAAATTTTGGTTAAGCATAATTGCAAGAATAAGACTAAGCACCAAAATGATTGGCAAAGAATAAGCAAAGTCTCCTATAGATTCTGCAAGCCAGGTTGTGTATTTGGGGTCAACCTTCAAAAGCTCATAGTAGTTGTCAATACCAACCCATGTGGTTTGAACACCGTCAGAGGTTACGATAACAGAACAAAAAGAATAAATCAATGACTGAACAATCGGAACAAAGAAGAAGATAATGAGACCGATTATCCACGGCAAAATAAACATTAAACCATAACGCGATTTTAATTCTTCAATGCCGCGAGCTCTTTTAAGCTTGGATTTAAACATTATGCTGCACCTCCTGTTACGATGTAGTTAAGCGCTGCTACTTCACCCGCTGGGGTTTGCG
Organism: Acutalibacteraceae bacterium; assembly: GCA_045591155.1. Taxonomy (GTDB): domain Bacteria; phylum Bacillota; class Clostridia; order Oscillospirales; family Acutalibacteraceae; genus UBA737. The sequence goes on from JAZNSJ010000126.1 coordinate 9,609, forward strand.
CAGGCTTGTTATTGTAGTTTACATACACTGTAACACCGTTATCAAATGTAGTAGAGTGAACACCCGAACTGATTATTGTGTTAGAAGTGATTTTTGCTCCTTTAATGCTTTCATAATAGTCAGCAAGGCTGTTGTAGGTTGAAAGCATATCATCTTTAACAGATGAATAAAGTGTTGTGTTAAAGTAAGGATAAAGCGCATTAATAAGTGAGTTATCCCACTGTGAAGTTATGGTGTAGTTAAGACCTAAGCCACCCTCAACTGCACCCAAAATTGCCTTTTGAGGTGTTGGGGCTGTGTTAATTGGCTCGGTAGTCATAGGAATATATCCCTTAAATACCATAGCATAGAACGGTACGCTGTCTATAAACGCGAAACCATTGTCAGAAGTGATTGGTGCGTTTTCGATAATGCTAGCGGCAAGAGCTGCGTAGTCATTAGCGTTGTTTGCCATAAGTTTCTGATTATTTTCTTTTACCTTTGTCAATGCACCAGATACTGCCTCGTCAAAACCGTGTTTAGAGTTATAATCAACGGTGCTGTTAATGTTTGAGTAATCAGAATATGAAAGTGAAGTAAGTGTTTCAAGTGAAACGCCGCCAAGCTTCCATTTAGAATTGTTGTTTAAAGCCTTTGATACAGCATCAGCAAAATTTATAGGTCTAAGTAGACGGTATCTTAAAGTTTCTTCATTGTTGCGAAGTGCCTTGTCAATTATAAACTGATCGGCCTTGATCGAACCGCTGTTCATAACCGAATCACCAAAATAGCTAAAGCCCGAACCTGATGCAGCATATTCTACCAACTCATAGTCCATATATAAGTCAACATTTTTATCTTTATAGCTGCTTGCAAGTTTTTTAATTTGTGATTCAGAACCGATGTTATCACCAATTGTAAATCCGCCGCCAATTTTACCCTTGTCAATACCTGATGTGCCATAACCCTTAAACTTAACAGCAAGTGAATCAACCGATTCTGAAACTTCAGAAATAATTGTGTTTGCCTGTTCAAGTGTTGTTGTAGCATAAATAGTCTTATAAGGAACGCCAAGGAATGACTTGGTAATCTCGGTACCACCGATAAGACTCAAGCTCATAGCCTTATCCTCGCCTGTTTTTGCCATGCCACGCTCATTAACAAGGTAATCGCGGTATACATTTGCCATACCGTTATAATTTGCAGCATCGTTGCTTAATGGATAGAAGCGAATAGAGAATTTACCCTCAATCATATTTTCGGGATATATATTAGCATCACGAGTACTGTTAAAAGATGTGGCAAGGTGGGTTGTGTAACCACGGAGCTGGAAAGATGGATAAACTGTAGTAAACTTATACGAAGTGTTACCACAACTAGTATTTAATATCGCTGTTTCAGCACCGTTATCAATTATAGAAAAACCGCCTTTTGCGCCGTTTTTATAACCGTAAACAGGTAAACGAACAGCATTTTTATAGGTAGAAATGTACTTTTCTTCCATAGTAAGATCGTCGCCATACACATATGCGCTGTATAGCAAGCCTTGATCACTATATGAAGCACTTGACAAAAGTGCGCCAGAGCCTGAAGGAACAAACAAATACGAATCAGTCGTATCATTGGGAACAGAGCATAGGAACGGAGCGATAGATATTTGTGTTATTCTCAAATCATTTTCTTGAATTTTAGTAGAATCAACCGAAATGGTTAGATAATCATCACAAAGCACATAGTCAACAGGTACCATAAACTCTTGTAAATCAAAATAATACTCAATGGTAACGCCGTTTTCTATAGGTTTATATACCATACGTCCTGATGAAACAACACCATCATAGGTAGTTATAACCTGATTACCACCGCCGTTAATTTTGGTGTCCATATAGCCTACCTGTAATACCGACTGGGGAAAACCATGTCTTTTAACAGGCATACCCATAGAATCAAGCTCCTGCTCACCTTCCGGCTTAGGGCATACATCCCAAGCGGTACCTGTGGCATTATCAATAAGCACTACACCGCCTGTCGCAGAATCATACTGTAGTGTGTATTTGTTATTTGTAGCTATTACATCATCGGTAGATGGTACACTGGACTGTACCTTTTTGTTAAACTTCTTTTGTGAGGGTGTAAAAGCACCCTCACCGCAAGCAGTAAGACCAAACAGGAGGAACAGACAAATTACAATGCTTAATATACGTTTTTTCATAAGTTATTCCTCCTTTTAAATGGTTGAAATTTCAGTAACAAGCGTTATAACAAATGCGCCAAATTGCTGAACAAGAATTACAAGCATAATAATTAAGAACACAATTATTGCCATACCAAGTACGGTAAGTATTGTTGTCCAAATAAATTTGCCCATTGAATAATCGTGTATCTTAAGCATACCGATTATTAACATAAATCCAAAGTAAATTGTAGCAATAGTTGTTAAAATACCTAAGAAGCCTGCCTCTACCGGTAACAATAGATTTGAAAGTATAATATAAATTACACCCTCAAGAATAAGCGGCAACAAGCTGTAGCAAGTAACAATTATAATTTCTTTTAATTTACCTTTACCGCCAAGCAAGGTACATACAAGCCAGTTAGCTATAATCCATAAAACAACAAGCCCAACCGAACGAACAAGTACTAAAATACTGTTAAAAGATGTTGGATCATATTTGCTAAACAAGAATCCGCCTGCTATGGTCTTCATAACTGTAACCACATAATAAAGAACCAAAAGTAATATACAAAGCGGTATAGAACCCAAACTCTTTTCCTTTATATCGGTAAAGTTGTTTGATGGGTGTATCATTGTTGTAAGCATAAGATTTAGTGATTTATTTTTAATAAATACAATCTTTTTCTTGTTGGTTATAAACATAAATGCAATAGCGCCGATAACTACTACAACAATTATTGCAAACAGCCATGTAAAGTTATCGCTTATAAAATCTTTACGAACATACTCGAATGCTACTGCGTATGTATCCTTGTCATAACCCATTTTTGCATACTTAAGAGCTGAAGAATAGTCTTCTTCTTCAAGGTAAGCGTTAGCAATACCGCTATAGGCAAGCTGGCTGTTAGCATCCTGTGCCAAAACATTAAGCCAACCTTCTTTTATCTTGTCATACTCGCCATTAATTGTAAGATAATCAAGTTCTTTAACCTGCTTACCATATTCGTTAATTTCAAATATGGTTAAATAGTTTGTATCAGAATCAGCAACAACAATTTTATTGCCGTTTTCTTTTATAACAATTGCGCAAGAGTTTGTAAATGTACCTACCTGAGTAGCAGAACCCATACCACCGCCAAATACTGTAAGAATACGACAATCATTATCATATACAAATATTTTATCAAAGCGTGACTCAAGCGCATAAATAAAGCCGTTTTCGTCAACCTCAATATCACAAATATCCTGCTTGTGGAAATTGTCAACCCACATAATTTCGGTGTCGGTAAAATTAACCTTTGAATTAAGAATATTTGTACCAGCGCCTGGGCTTAAACGACGTATTTGCGCGTTACGAGCCGCAGCAGTTAATTCGGTATATCCGTTACAGGTATATACAAAGCCCTCATTATCGATAGTGATATCAACAAAAGAGAATGGTAATTTTTTAATTTGGTTAGCATGCTTTTCAGGATTGGGGAACAAACGGTTTGAAATGTTGGTAAATACCGATGCAATTGTTGCATTAACGGTATTTGAACCGTAGAAACCAAGGAAAGACTTATCTGGTGCATAAAGCAAAGAACCATAATAGCATCCTTCACTTACAACATACATATAACCGTTTGCATCACGAGTGATTTTTGTGGGCTTATACACAAAATCATCGGGAATAAGATTTGATTCGGGAAGTGCAATGGTATCAATTAAATTACCGTCGGTATCGATCACGTAGATATTAGCGCCTTCGGTATTGCAAATATATATCGAACCTTCATTATAGTAAATACCCCTGGCATTTCTATAATTAATTGTACCGTTAATTAAACCTATTTCTTTTATAAAATTATAATCTTTATCTAAAATTATAATGCGTGACTCAGCGTCAAGAATATAGATGTTTTCATCATTGTCTTTACACATGCTTGTGATTTGGGTAAGTCGCTCTACTCCAAGCTTTGTAACATCTACTACCGTAGCAACATCGTACATTGCCTTACCGTAAACAGCTTTTCTTTGTGTACCAACATTGGTCCAATAAGTATAGCTGTCAGTAGGAGCTGCGGCAGAAACAGCGGTTACAGCAGTAGCTACCAGACATATAGCCAAAATCACAGCAAAAAGACGACCTAATGCTTTTTTCACTGTTTTCATCAAGTCGGATCGTAGCCATGTCGTTCTGTG
>JAZNSJ010000127.1:0-2523 GCA_045591155.1 Acutalibacteraceae bacterium
CTTCATCTCGTCACGGAGCCATTGTATTACAGCGCCACCTATAAACACACTGCCTTCAAGTGCGTACTGTGTTGGCGAGTTTTTGACTGTGGCGGCAATGGTCGTGAGCATACCGTTATGACTTTTTACTGCGGCGTTTCCTGTGTTCATTAACAAAAAGCAGCCTGTACCATAGGTGTTTTTTATATCCCCCGCATTTGCGCAGTTTTGACCAAACAAGGCAGATTGCTGGTCGCCTGCTACACCGCACACTGTAAGTGGAATACCCATAATATCAATATCACCGTATACGCTACCGCTTTTTTGCACGGTAGGTAGCATACTTTCAGGTATGTCTAAAATGCGAAGTAATTTTTTGTCCCAACATAAATTATGAATATCATAAAGCATAGTGCGAGACGCGTTGGTTTGGTCGGTAGCGTGTATTTTGCCACCAGACAGCTTCCACATAAGCCAGGTGTCTACAGTGCCAAAAAGCAATTCGTCGCGATTTGCCGCTTCACGCGCACCGTTAACATTGTCAAGTATCCACTTAATTTTAGTAGCGCTAAAATATGCATCTATTTTAAGACCTGTAGTGTTTATAATATATTCTTCTAAGCCTTGCGCCTTAAGTTCTTCACAAATAGCGGCAGTGCGGCGGCATTGCCACACAATTGCGTTATAAATAGGCTCGCCTGTAAGCTTGTTCCATACAACAACCGTTTCGCGCTGGTTGGTAATACCTACGCAAGAAATATCAGACACACGAAGCCCCGATTTTATAATGCATTCGGTAACAGCAGAATACTGCGCCGACAGTATTTCAATAGGGTCGTGCTCTACAAAACTGGGATTTGGATATATTTGTGTAAATTCGTTTTGGGCAAGTGACACTATATTTGAGCACTCGTCAAATATTATTGCTCGCGCACTTGTTGTACCCTCATCTAAAGTAAGAATATATTTTTTCATAATTACTCCTTAAATAAAAAGGGCAGCAATACCCCTTGGTATTACTGCTCTTTACTTATTCTTTTAACTCGGCTTGACACACCGCAAACCAATTCGTAATTTATAGTGCCTATCATATCGGCAGGTGTTTCTATCGGTAAATCTTTACCCCAAAGCAGCACTTCATCGCCACGTTTTACGTCGGGTATGTCGGTAACATCAACACAAAATTGGTCCATACAAACACGACCTATTATATTTGCGCGATGGTTATTTATTATTACAAATCCTTTGTTTGAAAGCAGTCGCGGATAGCCGTCGGCATAACCTGCGCTAATGGTTGCTACCTTCATTTGTTTTGGTGCCTTAAATGTTCTGCCGTAACTTACAGTATCACCAGCAGCAATTTCTTTTACCTGAGTTACAACCGACTTAAAGTTCATAACGGGAATAAAATTTTGCGGCAATTTAAGGTTAGATGATGGGGTAAGACCGTACAAAATAATGCCTGCGCGGCACATATCAAAATGTTTATCATTGTCTAGGCATAAAGCCGCCGAATTACAACAGTGACTAAATTTTGGATTAAGTCCGTTTTGCCTTAATAAACTAATTGCTTTTTTAAAGCGACTATATTGCGCATTGGTAAACCCGTCTTCTTGAATGCTGTTTCTATCTGATACGGCAAAGTGCGTGAATACACCCTCTAGGGTAAAACCATCAAGCTTTGCGGCAGCTATAGCATCGCTTATGCCGTTCAAATTATCGTTACGACAGTCAAATCCAATGCGCGACATACCGGTATCAAGCTTTATATGTATTTTAATGTTTATATTGTTTCTTACCGCTTCAAGTGATAATTCTTGCGCAAAGTCAAGCGAATAAACGCATTGAGATATATCGTATTTGTAAAGCTCATTTATGTAATTACAAGGCGTGCAGCCTAAAATTAAAATAGGTTTTGTAATACCAATATCACGCAGCTCAATAGCTTCTTCTATATTAGATACCGCAAAGAAGTCAGCACCGTTTTTTTGTAGTATGGGAGCTACAATACCCACATCGTGACCATAGGCATTTGCTTTTACAACCGCGCAAACAGGCGCATTTGTAGTGCTTTTTATAATGTTAAAATTATGTATTAGGGCATTAATATCTATTTCTGCCCAAGCTCTGCGTAAAAAATCCGCCACGGTATTTCACCTCATTTTGCGTTCGATTTTATCCGATAGGGGAATAAACAAAAAGCTTAAAACAAGCCAGAAAAAAGAGTAAAGCGCACACACCTGACCGCCAATATTAAGTGGCATTTTGCTGTAATCCCACACCTTTCGTCCAAGAATTACATTAAAAATTATGCCAAAAATATATTCAACCACCGTAATAAAGCCACAGCCTACCAGCGCCTTTATAAATAGACAACGGTTATAAAACTTTTTTGATATTTTTGCAAGACCTAAAAATGATATTCCACCAGCAATACACATAGACCAATGTGTGCGACCGCGCCATAAAATTTCGATTAATGAATAACCTATAGCGCCAATACCAAAAAGTGTGATACTGCATTTTGCCTTTTTCAATATAATC
>JAZNSJ010000128.1:0-5807 GCA_045591155.1 Acutalibacteraceae bacterium
GATATTATTATCATTAGAAAGCATCGCAACCGATACGGTATCTTCCTCAAGGTTTTGGGCAAGACCTGCTGAACCATCTTCAAATTCTAACAGTTCGTTTGCCATACAGTTGGTAAGTCCATAAACGCGTGCAATACCATCACCGACGAGAATTACTCTGCCGGTTTCTTTCATTTCTATTTGCGAGCGATAGTTTTTTATCTGCTCTTTTATAATATAGCTTATTTCTTGCTGTTTTTCGCTCATACGCTAATCACTTCCCTCGCGCGTTTTAAGTTTTGTTTAACACTTCCGTCAAACAGTTGTCCATCTAACTCTACGACAATGCCGCCAAGCAATTCGGGCTTGACAACACATTTAAGCGAGATGGTTTTTCCCGTGCGCCTTTCAAGGCTTTTTTTAAGGCTGTCTTTCTGGGCATCGGTAAGTTCGACCGCACTTTTAACAAGTGCCTCTACAGTTCCTTGCGCCCACTCACGAAGACGATAATATTCACTGACACAGTCAAAAAACTGTTCTACCTTACCGTGTTCACAAAGCAGTTGTAAAAAAGACAAAATGTGTTCATGCATTCTGTCCGCAAAGGCCGCCGACAATGCCGATGTGCGTTCGCTTTTCGGAATGCTTGGGGTAGATAAAAACTGCAAATATTCAGGTGTGTCATTAAACGTTTCTTCTGCAAGTTTTAACCCCGTGTAAAATTCGTCTATTAAATTTTCTTCGCGCGCTAACATAAACAGCGCCTCGGCGTAATTGTTACCTGTCGCTGTCATCAGTTTTCACCTATTTTATTAATAAAATCGTCTATGAGTGCCTTATGATCGTCAGCATTAACCTCACGCTCAAGCATTTTTTCAGCCAAAGCGGTTGAAACCTCAACAATTTCTTCTTTAATCGTTTCGTTCACACGCTTACGCTCTAAGCGGGCATCCTCTTCTGCCTGACGTCTAATACCATCAGCAGTAGCTCTTGCATCCTCAACAATTTTGTCGCCGCGTGCTTTTGCAATATCGGCCGCTTCATTAATAATGCTCTCAGCCTCAGCCTTAGCACCTGCTAATCGCTCGGTAAGCTCGGCATCTTTTGCCTCGGCACTTTGCTTTGCATTTGCAGCGTCGGCATAATCACTATCGATCTGGTTGCGACGCTCATCAAGCATTTTAGTTACCGGCTTATACAAAAATTTTTTAAGCAGTAAAAACAAAATTGTAAGGTTAGCAAGGGATATAAGTATCTGCCATAAATTTACGGATATAATATCCAAACTTTGCATTTATTGTTCCCCCGAATTATTTTACTGCGTTAAGCAAAATATTTACAAGCATATTGGGCGCAACAAATATAAGCAAAATAGCAATAACAAGTGCGTACAGACCAGTTGTTTCTGCTATAGCACAGCCCATAAGCATTGTGGTTGTAACCGAACCTTTGCATTCAGGCTGACGACCTATTGCCTCGCAAGCGCTTGCTACGGCGTTACCTTCACCAATACCAGGACCTATACCTGCTATCATTGCTGCACCTGCACCTAAAGCACAGCAGCCTAAAATAATACCAATTGCGATCTCCATAAAATTTTCCTCCGTTTATATAAATTTTATTTTTTTAATTGTGCTAATTTTTTAGCGCGTCTTGCTAAATAATCTTCTTCGGGGAATCCGCTTGCCACATAAAGCATTGTAAGCATTGCAAATATAAACGCCTGCAAGCAACCGCTAAACAGGTCAAAATACACCGAAAGTATAGCAGGTAAACCTATTTGCAAAAACGGTATATTTCCCAAGAATTCAGGCAACCACCAAAGCATTATATTGGTGAGCCCTTGCAATCCCGTTGCCACAAGAACAGAGATAACCGCTCCCGAAAGCACATTTCCATAATGTCGAAATGCCATAGAAACCGGTGTGGCGACCTCACTTATAACATTTAGCGGTGCCAAAAACGGCACAGGGTCACCAAAACTTTTTGCATAATGAAGCGGTCCGCATTTCATTTTATAATAGGTAATAAGTATAAAAACCAATATTGCCCATCCGCCCACAATATTAATATCAGATGTAGGTGGATACATTCCAAAAAGTGATAATAAGCTTGAAAATGCCGACAAAGCCATTATTGAAGCAATAAACGGCGCAAAGCCTTTAAAATAACTGCCCATATTTGTATTAACCATAGATTGTGTCTGCTTTACTATCCACTCAGCTACAAGCTGGCGTCTAAGCTCTGCCTTAACAGTAAGTCCATGAGTAAAATACAAACACAAAAACAAAATCGTAACAATAACCAAAGCCGAATTAACCTGAGACTCGGTTATGGGTAAATTTTGTAAAGGCATTGGAATAGTAAAATAAATTAACGCTCCCGAAATACTGATTCCTACTTTTTCGGGTGTAAAAAGAACCTTTAATATTATTCCAACAACTAATGGTGCTACAGCTCCGATTAGCAACAGTATATCAATGATTTTAAATTTTATACTATTTTTTGCTTTCGTAAAACCTCACCTCTAAACTTAAGAGTAATATATATCAACTACTTTTATTTTTTGATAAACGGGCGTAACATAACTGCAAATCTTGGAAAAATAAGAGGAATCAAAACTGCAACCCTTGTAGGAGTTTGTTTAAAAATTATAATTCCTATTACACTCAGTATAAATATTGCCGCAAGTCGTAGTCTTTGCGATGCTTTTACTGTTTGTCTGGCATCCTGCTCGTTTTGCATTACAGCTTTTTGAACAAAAAGCCCCATTACAAAAAAATTGCCAACCGCTATCGCTGCGCCCCAAACATTGCCCAACAGTACAGTGTAATTCCACCTTGCAATTATTAAAAATACAGCCTGCATAAGCACACTAAAAACGGCAACAAATGTGGTTATATATTTGGTTTCTTTTATAACAGTTTTATCAATTTTCATATTAACAATCCAATTCCAACCCAATTTAGTAATATTTTACCACAAACTATATGATATGTCTATAATAATTTAATTATTAACAAATAAATATTTTTAATCAAAATCAATCATAAAACAGTAAATTTAGCCATACACTTCACGTGAGGTGATTTTTTGAAAATCCTTGGAATTATAGCGATAATATGGTTATCTTTTTGTGCGTTGGTGCTACTTATTTTGCATATAAAAAGCCGTAAAATGATAAAATCTATATTTTTAAATGCATTGTTAGGCTTTGCAGCAATTGCCGTAATAAACCTGAGCCAAAAATTTACGGGTGTGCACATACCTTTAAACTGGTGGACCGTTGGCGGTAGCGGAGTTTTTGGTCTGCCGTGTGTTTGCAGTATTGTACTATTACAAATATTTATATAGTATAAAAGCAAAACAAAAGAACACCCTTATAGGTGTTATCATTCTTTTTGTAATTCTTCATCAATGTTTGTGAGATTCGCTCGGCGGACAACGCCGCCGACACGCACCCGAACTTCTCAAATGTCCACCGGACATTTGTAATCGGCAAGCCGACCGTTCTTTTCTAATCTCGTACGGCAAAATAAAAAGGACACCCATGTAGGTGTTCTTTTTATTTTGGTGACCCGTACGAGATTCGAACTCGTGTTACCGCCGTGAAAGGGCGGTGTCTTAGGCCTCTTGACCAACGGGCCGAATTTGGTGGCTGTAATTGGATTCGAACCAATGACACTGCGGGTATGAACCGCATGCTCTAGCCAACTGAGCTATACAGCCAAATTTCAGCATTTTTTACCGTGCCAAAGTATTATATATTCTATAAAGCAATTTGTCAAGAAAAATTTTCAAAAAAATACGGACAAATTTAATTTGCCCGCAAAATCATTAAATATCTGTACTGTCAGCAATTATATTGCAGTAAATCATATTATAACCAAAAGCCGATTCGCTGTTTTTTACAAAAAGTGATACCGCTTTTTGAGGCTTGTTGGCAGCATCGTGGTCGCTTACCACAACATCGCTTACAACGGTATAACTGCCATCGTCATTTTGATCTACCGATACGATGGTGTGGTTGTAGCTTGTGTATCCGCGGGGGATTATATAAAGAAAACCGTCAAGACTTGGATACTCGGCATTGATGTTAGACATATCCGCAATCTCTATGCCATACATATCTTTTACAAAACCTTTAACGTAGGTGTCTGCAATGTAATCCTCATTTATGCTGTCACGCAAATCAAGCAAAGCTAAAGAAGCGTTGTTAACGATTGTGTCTGCATTCTCAAAATCTGCATTGTAAACGAAATTGTGATTAAGCATATTAAGAAAACGGGCTTGGTTAACACCCGTGGTAACCTCTTTTGCAGTAGCGGCAGATACCTTTGAACCCTCGGTAACTGCAGGGGCAATAAGCGACGAAAAAACAGCCAACATAATTACACATAAAATTAGGCTTAATATCTTCTTCATTGCTTACAACTCCTTCCGTCTTTGCTGTATTATATTATATAAGCAAAGCTTTAAAAAATTAAGCAACAATTTGGTTACAAATGTTTTCAATTTTGTAACCTTTAAACCTTAAAAGTTACAAAAAAGTACAATTTGTGACTTTTAAACAAAATATTTTAAAACTGTTAAAAATTTTAGTTGTAATCGCTAAAGAAATATGTTATAATTGCTTGGTAATTAGAACTTTGTTTAGAAAGTTCACAAGGAGGATACACTTATGAAAAACTATTCAGCTGACAAAATTAAAAACATTGCCTTTTTGGGTCATGGTAATTCCGGTAAATCCACACTTGCAAGTGCCACTCTTTACCATTCCAAAGCAATTGAGCGAATAGGTAATACATCAGAGGGTACCTCGGTTTTTGATTTTGATGCAGAAGAAAAGAAACGCGGTTGCTCGGTTTCAACCAGTGTTTATGCACTTGAAAAGGGCGACGTTAAATTAAATCTTATTGATGCTCCGGGACTTTTTGACTTTGCGGGTGGTGTAAGCGAAGCTCTTGCGGCAGCTGACAGCGTTATTGTTACTATTTCGGGTAAATCAGGTCTTACCGTAGGTGCCAAGCAGGCGTTTGATAAGGCACGCGCCGCAGGAAAGGCTGTAGGCTTCTTTATTGGTAAACTTAATTCTACACACGCTCACTTCTACCGTGTAATATCTGCTCTTGTTGCAAACTACGGTGCAGTTGTTTGTCCTGTTGTTGTTCCTTACATAGTTGACGATGTTGTTCAGTGCTACGTTGACCTTGTTACAAACAAGGCTTATACTGCAGATGGCATTAATCTTGCCGAAACCGATATGCCTTCAAGTACCGAGGTTTCACAAATGCGCAATATGCTTATCGAGGCAGTTGCATCTACCGACGAGGCTCTAATGGAAAAATATTTTGAAGGCGAAGAGCTTTCTGCCGATGAAATCACAGCTGGTCTTAAAACAGGTATCGCAAGCGGTGACATTTGTCCGGTATATTGCGGCGTACAGCTTACAGGCGACGCTATTGGTTTGTTTGCTGACAGCATTGCCGATGTTTTACCGTCCGCAGCAGACAGCACATATACACTTGACAGCGGTGTTAAGGTAACGCTTGACGCTGCTAAAGAAAACGCGCTATTTATTTTTAAAACAATCGCTGACCCATTTGTTGGTAAGCTTTCATACTTTAAGGTTATTTCGGGTAAAATTACAGGCGATATGAAGCTTAAGAATAACCGCACAGGCGAAGAAGAGCGTCTATCAAAGGTTATGTGGCTAAAAGGCGGCAAGCAAGAGGATGCAACCGAAATTATGGCGGGTGACATCGGCTCGGTATCAAAGCTTGGCGACAGCATAACAGGCGATACGTTGTCGGCTACCGGCACTGTAG
>JAZNSJ010000129.1:0-9755 GCA_045591155.1 Acutalibacteraceae bacterium
CAATTCATCCGGTGCGTACAAGCGGTCTTGTAATCGGCGTACCGCAAACTATGAATCATTTTGCGCGTATGCAACAGCGTATTACCAACTTTGTGGTAAAAAACTCGAGAATATCTAACGAGCGTTTTACCTCACTTATGATGAACACGGGCGAGCTTGTTACCGATGTTGGTACAACGCTTTCTGGTGACAAGGCTGTAGATGAAGGCCTTATCGACTCACTTGGCGCTTTAAGCGAGGTTTTAGAGTGTCTTGATAAAATGATTGAAAATAACTAACGGCGCATTAAGCGCCTTACATATTAAATTTTATTATGGGGTGTTACATAAATGGCAGCAAAAAAGAGGGGCAGACCCTCATCAACCAAAAAAACTCAAGCGGCAACCAAAGCCACAAGACAATTACATTCGGTTATATGGTTTGCAGTAGCTGTTTTTTTAATGTTTGTGGTATTTATAAAGGGCGAACACATATGGACAATAATACATGAATTTATGTTCAGGCTGTTTGGCATTACGGCATATTTTTATCCGTTTTTGCTTGGTACCGTAGCCATAATATTTGCCACCGATAAGCTCTCGGCAAATATAAATGCAAAAATTATCGAGTCGATAGTTCTTGTGGTTCTTATAGGCGCATTTATAGATGTTTGCTCAACACCAAAAGACCAATTTATAGGTAATATGTTCACAACAAATATTGCTAATGCTTGGGGACTTTCACAAAAATTTGGTGGCGGACTTTTGGGTACACTTATAGGCTTTCCTATTGGTCTTGCCTTTGGTAAGGCGGGTGCTATAATCACTCTTATTCTGCTCATCTTTGTGTTTTTAATGATAATCACAGGCACGCATCTTATAGCCTTGTTCAAAGCTATTGCAAAACCTGCGCAGGTAGTAAGCGAACAGGCTGCGGGTGCATTTGCCGAACGTGCATTGCGTGAAGCCGAAAGGCAAGAAAAACCTAAACAAAAACAACTTAAGGTTATTAAAGGTTTCGATGTAGATATACCCGTTGATGAGCCCATAAAATCCAAAAAACACAAACTAAATATTGATGAAATGGGTCAAAAGGTTGTAAATATATATAATGATGAGGAAATTCCCACTCCCACAGATGAGGATGAATACATACCTATAGATGACACAGCCGATGTCGACGAGGCTATCGCCGCAGCGCGTGAAGAGTCCGAAAACAATCAGCCCGAGCGAATTACTGTTGACTTTAAAAAAGAAACCGATGCCGTAGCAAACGAAATTTCAGAAGCGGCGGATGATATGCATATATATAAATTCCCACCCCTTTCTTTACTCGATAGTCTAAACAGCACCGACAGCAAAACCGTTGCTGCCGAGCTTGAAACCACGGCACAGCGACTTGTTGATACTCTTAAAAGCTTTGGTGTTGAAACACAGGTTGTAAACGTAAGCCGCGGACCCACAGTTACACGCTACGAATTACAACCCAAAGCTGGTGTAAAAATAAGCAAAATCACAAGCCTTGCCGATGATATTGCCCTAAACCTTGCTACTGCAGGTGTGCGTATTGAAGCGCCTATACCCAACAAGGCAGCCGTTGGTATCGAAGTACCAAACCGCGCCAGCGCTACAGTAGGCATACGCGAGGTTATAGAATCAAGCACATTTTCATCATCAAAAAGCAAGCTTACCGTATCTATGGGTAAAGATATAGGTGGTAATACCGTAGTAGCGGATATTGCAAAAATGCCGCACGGGCTAATAGCCGGCGCTACAGGCAGCGGTAAATCGGTATGCATTAACTCATTTATTATAAGCCTTTTGTACAAGGCTTCGCCCGATGATGTAAAACTGCTAATGGTTGACCCAAAGGTTGTAGAGCTTGGTATCTACAACGGCATTCCACACCTAATTGTCCCCGTTATAACCGAGCCTCGCAAGGCAGCAGGCGCTTTGGGTTGGGCTGTTAACGAAATGGAACAACGCTATAAAATGTTTGCCGACCGTGATGTACGTAATATAGAAGGCTATAATAAGCTTGTAGAAACACTTATTGATGAGCCAGAGGTTAAAAAAATGCCTCGCATTGTTATAATTATAGACGAGCTTGCCGACCTTATGATGACGGCGCCAAAAGAGGTTGAAGACTCTATAAACCGCATTGCAGCAAAAGCTCGTGCCGCAGGTATTCATTTGCTTATTGCTACCCAGCGTCCGTCGGTTAACGTTGTAACGGGTGTTATAAAAGCAAATATACCCACTCGTATTGCTTTTGCAGTATCATCACATATTGACAGCGGAACAATACTCGACTGCGCAGGGGCCGAAAAGCTACTCGGACGTGGTGATATGCTATTCCGTCCTGTTGGCGCCACAAAGCCTAACCGTATTCAAGGCTGTTTTGTAAGCGATGAAGAGGTTGAGCGTGTTGTAGAATTTGTTAAAAGCGGTGGAAAGGCAAATTATGACGATAACATTATGCTAGAAATTGAGCGTCAGGCGGCAATTGAAAAACAGCAGCGTACGGGTGTACCCGAAGATGCCGCAGATGCCGATGATCCAGTTCTTGAAGAAGCAATCAAAGTGGTTGTAGAACTAGGTCAAGCCTCTACTTCTTTACTACAAAGAAAATTAAAGCTTGGTTACGCCCGTGCTACACATATTATAAACCAAATGGAAGAACGCGGTATCATAGGTGGTTACGAGGGTGCAAAACCCCGTCAGGTTCTTATAACCCGCGATCAACTTATGGAAATGCAGGCTGGTAGCGAGGACTAATGCTAAACTAACAAAAGATAAGCCTCTACTTTAAAAGTAGAGGCTAATTTTTATATATTAATTGTGCATTATAAATTATGCATTTAGCATTTTATCAAAAACCATTTGATTTACAGCTCTGCGAATAGCCAGCATAGTATCACTTTTTGTAGCGCATTTATTAAATTTTATCTCTCCAAAAATGTCCTCAATTGCCTTTACAACCGCTTCTTTACCACAAATACTTTCAGCAAGCTGCATTACACGCATATCCTCCATACCCTCGTAAAGAGCGCGTAAACGGGTTGATTCCCATGCTGTACCGTCTGGCGCGGGATATACCATATACATATCGCCACTTGGCATAAAGCTTTCACCGTCGGAATTTGTAAATGGATCTAAGCGGTCGTAAGACCACTGATTGTTATAAAAGTTATATCCCCACTGCAAAAATCCCGTAACGTTATATTTAAACATTTGCATACCCAATGAACGTACACGAGCAAGTGGAAAAGCAAAGTGGCAGTTGCTTACACCGTCACACTGACCGCCGCAATAGTAGCACCAAAGGTTAGGAACCTTGTTTTCAATAAACGGTTCAATTGCAACCGTTGCTGGCACGGGATTTTTTACTAAGCCCTGTTCATAAAATTCATAGTGTGAAAGCGCATCAAGATTTTCGTAATCTTCTATCAAATCAATTATAGAATTTCTTACCTTCATATACTGCTCAAGCTGTTCAGTGTTGGGTTCGTCTGATATATGGAACCAGCACTTTTTATCTTCGCCTCGAGCTTTCATATGGTCAATAAATCCTTTTAAAAATGCTCGTACAAACGTGTTGTATTCTTTAGATAACGGATTTGTTCCCCAGCCAAAAATTGTTTTCTTTTCACCGTTTTCATACGCTACCACCTTAGGTGTGCTATCTGCGCCCCACTGTGAAAACACGGGAGCTATCTCATAGTACTTTACACCCAAGCGATTGCAAATATCAAGCCAGCGGTCAAGATTATTGTAACCAAAGGTATAGCTGTCACCGTCTTTATAAACATCTATAAGCTGCACCGTGGTACGCTCACCACCACGATATGTATCAAGCGCATAGGTAAGCAACGGTAGCATCATCATGTTTCGGCCGTTCTGTACTGCAGTACGCATAAAGTTTTCACATATTTCAAAATGACGGTCGCTAAATACTTCTACGTTGTAGTAATCAGCAAGGCAATCAGCATAAAACCACTGTGTAAACTTAAGCTCTTGCTCAGGGATTTCAATATCCTTTATATCAAATTTAATCTCGTGTTCAGCAAGAATTTCATCCATATCAGCAAGGCCTTTAAGTGAGGTTCCAACACGCTGCACCTTAATTTTTAAGGTGTGCTCACCTGTAATTTCACCCTTAGGGTCAAGAACAAACCACAAAGCACGACTTTGATTTTTTTGAAGTCGCATATTACCGTTATATTTAAGCGGACGTAATAGGTCAGGATAAAGACCTGGGGCTGTAGGTGTATCCTCATCCGCACAGCGTTCATATGTAGGCAATTCCGACGGAATATTTACAACTTCACGCACAGTAACATATTTTGCCAGATCACCCACTACAACAGGTTTTAATGCAATTTGCCAATCGTCGCCATAGTAACACAGAAGTTGAAAAGAGTACTTTTGATTTTTAAATATTTTTTCTTCGCAAAGTTCAGTAAATTTAGTAATATCTGACTTTAAATAACATTTTTCAAGTGAAGATACAATTTTAGAATTAAAATTCATTTTAAAACCCCTCCCAAAAGGAACGCTTTTCTAATTTCTAAAACTTATTATAACAAAAATAAACGGCAGATACAAGATGTATCTGCCGTGTTTTTTTAATTTTTAGTTTCCATAATAGCGCGAAATTCTTCGCCCGAAATTTTTTCATTATCAAAAAGAATTTTTGCCACCTCGTGAAGCTTTGGCATAGCCCCTTCAAGAAGCTTAATCGCTTTTTGATATTGCTGCATTACAACAGTTTCAATTTCTTCATCAATGGTAGCCGCTGTCTTTTCAGAATAGTTAGGTGTTGACGAGAAATCACGACCAAGGAATACCTCGTTGTTATCATCTCCATAAACTACTAGACCTAACTTATCACTCATACCAAAACGTGTAACCATTTTGCGAGCAAGCTCGGTAGCGCGTTGAATATCGTTTGATGCGCCTGTGCATACGTCGTCTTGCGTTAACTGCTCTGCCGCACGACCGCCAAGTAGCGAACAAATTTGCTCTAAAATCTGATTTTTGCTTGTATGTCCCTTTTCGTCAGTGGGCAGATACATTGTATAACCTGCCGCCATACCGCGAGGAATAATAGAAATTTGATGCACGGGGTCTTGTGTAGGCAAGAAATAAGATACAATGGCGTGTCCTGCCTCGTGATAAGAGGTAATCATTTTATCCTTATCACGCACTACGTGAGATTTCTTTTCGGTACCCATAACAACCTTAATGGTGGCTTCCTCAATTTCTTCTTGAGTAATAGCCTTTTTGCCGTGGCGAACAGCCAAAAGAGCTGCCTCATTAAGCAGATTTTCAAGGTCGGCACCGGTAAATCCAGACGTAGATTTTGCAATGGTCGCAAGATTTACATCAGGACCTAGTGGTTTACCACGTGAATGTACCTTTAATATTTCTTCTCTACCCTTTACATCGGGGTAGTTTACGGTAATCTGACGGTCAAAACGGCCCGGACGTAACAAAGCCTTATCTAGTATATCAGGGCGGTTGGTTGCCGCCATAACAATAACACCCTCATTTGTACCAAATCCGTCCATTTCAACAAGCATTTGGTTAAGTGTTTGCTCGCGTTCATCGTGACCGCCACCAAGACCTGCGCCACGCTGACGACCTACAGCATCAATCTCATCTATAAATATTATTGCAGGTGCGTTCTTTTTGGCTTCGCCAAACAAATCGCGAACACGTGACGCGCCCACACCAACAAACATTTCAACAAAATCAGAGCCCGATATTGAGAAAAATGGTACACCTGCCTCACCTGCAACGGCACGCGCAAGCAGTGTTTTACCTGTTCCTGGGGGGCCTACAAGCAGTACGCCCTTAGGAATTCTCGCGCCCAAATCATTAAACTTTTTAGGGTCTTTAAGGAAGTCGACGATTTCTTTCATTTCTTCCTTTTCTTCATCGGCGCCTGCAACGTCAGCAAAGGTGGTCTTTTTTCTGCCATCATCTTTACGAACCTTAGCCTTTCCAAAGCCCATAGTTTTGTCGGCTCCCATAGATGCATTCATCTTTTTCATAAAAAAGACTGCAAATAAAACCATAACACCAATAAGCAGTATGTTAGGTATCATAGCTACCAGCCAAGAGCTTTGACCACCCTTGATATAATCGTATTTTATAGTATTATCAGTACCTGCGTTTTCGCGGTTAATAGTGTCAACGGCATCGTCAATATCATTATAAAACAGCGAAGCATCTGCTACAGTATAGCGGTATGTTTTACCGTTTTCGCGAAGCTTATAACTTAAATCGCCGCTATAAAGATTTAACTTAAATTCCGAAATTTTATTGTTTTCAATAAGCTCTACAATTTCATAATACTTTATTTGATCTGTTGTATTAGCTACCTTTGTTGCAACAAAAAACGATGCCGCTAATACAACAGGTATTATAAGAATTAGCAAAATGTTTTTTATGTTTTTTTTCAAATTAAACAACTCACCTTTCCTATTCCCCGCCGTAAACCGATGGGGCAAGTACGCCTATATAGGGCAAATTTCTATATTTTTCATTATAATCAAGGCCATAACCAATAACAAATTCATCAGGAATAGTTACGCCCACATAGTCGGCATTAATGTTTGCCCTGCGGTTTGCAGGCTTATCAAGCAACGTACAAATTTTAATGCTGTTTGCGTTTCTACCCTTTAGTATTCCACTTAAATAAGACAATGTAACACCTGAATCTAAAATATCCTCAACTATAAGTATATCCATACCGTCAGG
Organism: Acutalibacteraceae bacterium; assembly: GCA_045591155.1. Lineage (GTDB taxonomy): Bacteria > Bacillota > Clostridia > Oscillospirales > Acutalibacteraceae > UBA737. The sequence goes on from JAZNSJ010000129.1 coordinate 6,747, forward strand.
ATCTATATCAAGGTCTTTTTTAAATTTTACCGCGCCTGTGGTTTTTGTGCCACTATAGGATGAAACCGCAATAAAATCAATCACACATTCACATTTAATCTCACGAAGCAGATCTGACATAAAAATAATGCTTCCTTTAAGTACACTTACAACAAGCAGCTTTTTACCATTATAATCCACGGTTATCTGCTCACCTAACCGCTTGCAAATTTTTTTAATTTCTTCTTGTGAAACTAAAACCCTTTCTACATCCTTATCCATAGTTGATCCCCTTAAAAATTATTAACAGTTATTTTATATGTTTGCGTGCTGCTACTATCGGCTGCGCAACGCTCTGCCACACCAATCTTGTGTATCCATACAATACCGCAATCATCACATAATACGGGAAGATTTTCTCGCTCCTCAAGCGGTATTTTATATTCACAAAACAGCTTCTTAAGTGTTTTTGTGCAATTCTTATTTTTAAGACGCACCGTATCACCTGACTGTCTTGATCTAAGTACCAATTTTCCCACTATTTTATCACAATCTAATATATTTTTTAATAACAAATTATGAATTTTTTTGTTTTTTTCAAAAAAATTGTTGTCACACTTGGTTATTTCAACATTAAACTTGACATTTTCAAACGATTTTTTTGCATTATCAATTTTTAGAAATCCGTTTTTTATAGTGGCTGCTTTGCCGTTAGGAAGACTTATTTTACCACCCGATAAACAAATATTAAAAATTTCGTTTATATGGAAATTATTAACATCCAAACCAAAATCAGCGCAATATTTTGCAATAATTCTTTTGGCAACCGCAGGATGCAAACTATCAAAACCGTCTATCGCTAAACCGTTTTTGCAAACACAAGCATTATATCTATCAGTAGCAATCATGCTTATAAAATCCTCGTCTTCACGAAGCGATGCAGTCATTCGGCTTACAGCATTTTCGGCAGAGTTATTAATAGCCTTTAAAACCGGTATAACATTGTGCCTAATCTTGTTTCGAGTGTAATCGTCACACAAATTCGTGCTATCGGTTACAAAGTCTATTTTATTTTGGTTGCAATAACTTTCTATATCGTCACGGGTACAAAAAATAAGCGGACGTATATATTTATCACGCACAGGCGGTATACCGCACATACCCGAAAGCGCCGTTCCACGAGTAAGATTAAACAGTACCGTTTCAATATTGTCACTTGCGGTATGCGCTGTAGCAATTATATCGGTATTAAGACTGTCAAAAAAATCGTATCGCAACATACGCGCAGCAAGCTCAACACCAATTCCATGCTCTTTGGCAAACTCGGGCACATCGGCACAGCCTACAAAGCACTCTACTCCCATACTTTTGCAGTAGTTTTCTACAAAGACTTGGTCGTGCAGCGCCTCGTCACCGCGAATTTGATGATTAAAATGAGCAGCGCTTATTTTATCTATATTTAAATCTGATTTTAAACTAAGCAAAACATTAAGTAGCGCCATAGAATCAGCGCCACCCGATAGCGCAACCGTAATATGTTTTACATTGTTAAGCATATTAAAGCGCTTTATTGCTTCAGTCACTTTTTTTAACATTATCTAAACACATCCACCGATGTAAAACGTGTATGCTGACCATCCCAATGAAGCGGAATTGTTCCCGTTTCACCGTGACGGTTTTTAGCAACAATACATTCTGATTTATTTTTATCGCTTTTGTCCTCGTCTGCGCCTTTTTCGCTGTCATAATACGAATCACGATAAAGGAATAAAACTATATCTGCGTCCTGCTCGATTGAACCCGAGTCACGCAAATCGGACAAAGGCGGTTTATGAGATTTACCCTTTGTTTCGGTACCACGAGACAACTGCGCACAGGCAATTACGGGTATTTTAAGCTCTTTTGCCATTATTTTTAGACTACGTGTAATTTCAGAAACCTGTTGAACACGATTTTCATTTTTGTTTTTGGCATCCGATGCCACAAGGCCAAGATAGTCAATGATTACAAGATCGCATTTTTTCATTCTACGCAGCTTTGCCATCATTTCGGCAACAGTTATACCTGGGGTTTCATCCAAATATAATTCCGTTTTAGATAGCTGTCCACCCGCCTGCTGAAGTCTTGTCCACTCTTCAGGCTGAAGATCGCCTGTACGCAGTTTTTCACTTTTGATTGCGGCTTCGCTTGAAAGTAAGCGCTGTGCCAACTGATCACGCGACATTTCAAGCGAAAAGAAGCATACCGTTTTGCCTGAATTTACCGCAACATTACGCGCAATATTAAGAGCAAAAGAGGTTTTACCCATACCTGGACGCGCGCCAAGAATAATAAGGTCGGATTTATTAAGACCTGTAATCATTCGGTCAAGCTCGCTTATTCCCGACGGTATGCCTATGTAATCGTTACGTGTTTCAGGATTGTTAATTTTTGTAAGTCGATCATATGTTTCATCAAGAATTACCTTTTTGATATGTGTAAGACCGCTTACCTCCCTGCCGTCACGAATTTCATAAATTCGTTGTTCGGCGCTTGCTAAAAGTTTTTCGGAGTCCATTTTGTTTTCATCGACATCTTTAATTATGCCGCGCGCCGCAAGCATAAGCGCACGCTGATAATAATGCTCACGTATAATACCAACGTAGGTCATCACGTTTGCCGATGAGGGAACTTTTTGCACAAGCTGTGTGAGATACTCTTTACCTGAAGTCTCATCGTAAACGCCGTCTTTTTTAAGTCGGGCAAGAAGCGACACAAAATCTATTGCCTGACTGAACTGATACATAGAGGATATTGCCTCGAATATTTCCTTGTGCTGTTTTATATAAAAATAATCCGCCTTAACACATACGGCTACCTCGTCGATACACTTAGGATCAATAATCATTGAACCCAGAACCGCTTGTTCAGCGCTTACCGAATATGGTAGTCTGCCGGTGTCAATATCATAAATAAGATTGTTTTCACTCATTATAAAATTACTCCGTTACCTTTACTGTTACTTTAGCAGTAATGCCTACATAAAGTTTG
>JAZNSJ010000130.1:0-6481 GCA_045591155.1 Acutalibacteraceae bacterium
ACCTTTAAAAGATTACTTATGGGGCGGTCGACGCCTAATAGATGAATTTGGTTTTGAAAGCGATAAGACAATCGCAGCAGAAGGCTGGATGCTCTCTTGCCATAAAGACGGTAACAGCATTGTGCGTAACGGAGAATTTGCAGGCTTAACATTACAGCAGGCAATAGAGGTTTGGGGTAATAGTGCGCTTGGTAGCAAAGCCGCCGATTTTACCTATTTTCCAATTTTAATAAAGCTTATCGATGCAAAGGACAGACTGTCGGTTCAGGTGCACCCTAATGATGAATATGCACTATCTCACGAAGGTGAATACGGCAAAACAGAAATGTGGTATATTGTAGACTGTGACGAGGGAGCTCAACTAATATACGGCTTTAATCAAAATATTTCTCAGGGCGAATTTTTAGAGCGTATTAACAGCAATAACCTTTCTCCCGTATGCAATTATGTTCCCGTTAAAAAGGGCGATGTATTCTTTATAGAAGCAGGCACTATGCACGCAATAGGTAAAGGTATACTTATAGCCGAGGTTCAGCAAAACTCTAACACAACCTATCGTGTGTCTGACTATGGCAGATTAGGTGCCGATGGCAAACCTCGTCAGTTACACATAAAACAGGCTGTTGAGGTTACAAAAACCCAAAAGCCTTCCCGTCCTTACGGTAATGTAGGAGATGTAACATTATATCCTTTTGGAACGGTACGTGAGCTTGCCTCTTGCGAGTATTTTACCACCGAGCTAATAAACCTTGACGGTAACGTTGGAGTTTATGACAATGAAAGCTTTATATCTTTGCTTATTTTAGACGGCGAAGTATCGCTTTCATATACGGGTGGTATGATGCGACTTAAAAAGGGTGACAGTGTATTTTTACCGGCAGGTCTTAAATCTACCCTTTGCGGTACCGCAGAAATACTTTATACACATATGTAATATAAATGTTAAACGTCAGCATAGCACACCTGCTCATAAGCAAGTTGTGCTGTGCTACCGTTTTTTATATTCACTATAAAAATTGTTGCATTTGTGTGCGAAGCTTTTCCTCAAGAGTTATAAGGCGCTTGCAAATATCCTTTGACTTTTCATCAGCTGCTGCATACTGATTAAGATAACGGTTAAGCGACTTAATACCCATATCGCACCCGTCGGTCATAAGGTCAGCAATTGTGTTGTCAGAGTTATCCATACCGAGCTTAACGGTGGTTTTCATCCACGACATACCCTTTGCCATTGGGTTTGGATTTTTGCCCTCATCGTGATATTTTCCAAGCAATTCTTGTAATTCTTTATCAAGCTCGTCGTGTTGGTCTTTGCTTGCGTTTAGAATATCGCGCAGTTTTTGTGAAGCAATGTGGTCATAAACATCATGAATTGAAGTAACACCCATTTTTATACCCGCATCGCATTCGCGGAGCAATTTTATTGTATCTTGTTCTACCATAAAAACACATCCTTTCGGGGTTATTATGTCCCGAAAGGATTATTTGTATTACATTAATTCTGTAACTCCATTTTTACGTGTAATACGCCTTCTTCTAAAAATTCGTCAGACACTGCTTTAAATCCCAGTTTTTCATAAAAACCGATTGCGTGCTTTTGCGAATCAAGGCAAATAGTTTTACAGGACATATTTTGCTTTATATAATCAGTTGCCCTTTTCATGATCTCTAAACCCATACCTTTGCCGTGCTGTAATGTAAGCACTCTACCGATTCTAACAGTGTTTTCATCAAGATAAAACGCACGCAAATAGGCAAAAATTTTTCCGTCTTGCTGTAGATAAAAATGCAATGCGTTAAAATCTATGCCATCTATATCCTGACAGTTCATTTTAAGCTCTACGGTAAATATTTGCGAACGCACCCTTAAAATCTCGTATAGCTCCTCATTTGTAAGCTCGTTAAACTTTTTTACAACAAAATTCATTAAAACCACCTATTTTTATTATGGTTTTTTTATACTCAAATTAAGAATTAATGCCACAGTTGCTAAAACCAACAGCAAAATAAATGGCACCGTATAACCGCCAAATGTGTTTAGTAGGCTGCTGCAAGCAGTTGCTATAAATGATGCAAAAATAAGATTGCAGTTCATTACACTGAAATTTGAAGCAAAATGCTTTTGTCCGTAAAAGGCTGAAACAAATGAAGTAACCATTGTAGGACAAGAACCATAAGACAATCCCGTTAAGCAAAGACCTATAATACATACAATTACCGAACCGCTTATAACCGAAAGCAAGGTTACACCTGCCGCTACTATAGTTAAAAGTGTTGCAATAAGCATGGTGTTTTTTCTACCCAAAACGTCAAACAAAAGACCTGTTAAAATTCTGCCCAGACCGTTGCAAACCGCAAGCACTCCAACAAGTGTTGTGGCCAGCGCCGCCCCAGCGCCTACCGAAAGCGCCAAGTCACGCGCAAAGCTGATAACCGAGTTGCCCACTGCCGTTGCAAACATAAGCAACAAAAAGGCACGCCAAAAAGTAAAGCGTTTTAACATTTGCTTTGTGGTGTAATCTTGCGCCTTAAAAGCTTCGCTATGATTATTTGACTTTTTCTTAGGTTGGGGTAAAACTACATCCGCTTCGGGACGTTTTAAAAACAAACCAACTACCAAGAGAACAACAAAAAGCGAAACGCCTAAAGTTAAGTATGTACCCTTGCGGTCAAGCTCACTTTTAAAAAGCAAATCGGCAAGATTGCCAAGTAGCAACGAGCTTGCCCCAAAGCCCATCATAAGACATCCGGTGCAAAATCCCTTTTTGTCGGGAAACCACGCACTAACGGTAGAAATTATTACATTATAGGCAATACCAATGCCAAGTCCAGCTAAAAGCGCATAAGCGACATAAAGCATTAGTATGCTGTTACCACCTAAAAATCCTGTAAGCGCCATACCACCGCCCGCTAAAAGAGCCGACAAGACACAAGACACTTTTACGCCTATTTTACGTGACAAAAAGCTGCCCAAAAGACCGCCCAAACAAAAGAAACACATAGTAAGTGTGAAGTTAAGCGATAGCTGCTCTGACTTCCAGCCAAAATCTTCGGCAAACGGAACTTTTAAAATTGACCAAGCATATATAATTCCTGCAAACAACATTGCCACCACCGATGCCACAAGCACTATCCATCGATAAGAATTTTTAACCTTGTTACTCATATAAAATCTCCTTAAGCCTCAAAATCTAAACACATTCTCGTTTCGGTAAACGGTCTTACAAAGGTGTTGGCAACAAACACGTGCTCGGGATGTGTAGCGTATTCTTTTAAAGACATTTCATCCTTAAACACTGAATACAACATAACATCTGCATTAGATGATTCTAAACCGCAAATTTGCACCTGAATTTCAACAAGACCCGAAATTTTACCCATTAAACCCTCAAGTCCAATCTTTATTCCTTGCTTAACTGAAATGTTATTATGTTCTGGCTTTAGCTTCCATAAAATTATATGTTTTACCATTTTTATACCTCCGCGGCATCTCTAATTTTAAATTTTTTATATTATTCAAGATAATTGAATTTGCAATTAGGACATTTAGGATAATCAATATCGTGATGTGTTCCACATTTTGGACAGGTCCGTTGCCAAATCTTATCTTCTTGCGTTTCATCAATTTCTTCATCCTCCATTTTTGCTTTTTCCCTATAATATCTCATTGTTTTTTTTAGATAAGCGAAACCTAAAAACAAGAAAAACAATGATATTGCCAACATTATTATTAAAACAATAATTTTATTTGCAATATCCGATTCAATCAAGCCGGACGAGGTAATGCGTATGTCAGAAGAAAACAAAAACACCCCAAACGCCCCGAAAAGTATTGCCGCAAAAAAGCACATTACGGCTAACGGTGTTGCATTACCTGGTGCAGACACTGTTGGTAGCACTTTACCGGTACCAATGTAATGTCCCGGATTATACATATTGTTTTGAAATTCGGCAACATCCTTCAAAGAATCATATTCTTGTTCGAAATTATTATTTTGATTCATGTCATCACCGCCTTGGGTGTATTATATGCTTGTGTTAAGTTAGGGACAAATTCCGCATAACAACAAGCATTTTCTTGTATTTAATATAACATTTTTTATCAAGATTTTCAAGTTATATATGCAAATAGAGTTATCCCGAAAATACGAGATAACTCTATTTTTGATGGTATGACAAAAATCATACTGACACATTGAAAATCATACTAACGAAAATGCTGTTAAAAACTTTGTTTTTAAACTGTAAAGCCATCAAAAGTATGACGGTTATTCCTGCCTTGACTTTAAATCTTTAATTTCTTTCTCTAATTTAGAAACAACGCTTATAAATTTATCATCGTTAAAATATGGCTTTAATATATTAGAGTTATTGATATAGTTATAAAGTCTTTCAAGGCTATTACTTGGATGGTTAAAAGTTATGCTTTCTTTACTGAAAGCAAGACCTTTTAGTAAGGGGGAAACATACTCTTTGCCACCATCACATAAAGTTTTTTCTATCTGCTTATCTATTTCAATAACTTTTTCTATAGCAGAATACATTTCATCTGTTCTTTTTAGTTTTCCAAATGCTAACATTAAATCTTCATAAGCTGCTGCTTGCATATACAAAAGATATCCTTCTGCTCCAATTCCGTCAATTATTTTTAATGCTCTATTACACACTTCAATTGCTATTTCAATATCGCCATAAAATATGTGGTGTTTTGAAATGGTAAGTATATCTGTTAATAAACACTCCGACCAACTTAAAATACAATCAGGCTTATATTTTATCCTCTCCCTTATAGGTGCAGAAAGACTCACTAATTGTTTCTTTGAATAGGCAACATCAGGTAATAATTCCGCAATTTCCAAAACCTTATCTTTCAAGCCACTAAAGCTATATGCAAAAGCTAAATTTACAATTGTTTTATGCCTTATTTTATCAATATTACAATCTCTTAAAATTAAATTGGCTTTAGTTTCTATATCCTGACACCATTCTAAATCTTCTCTTTTCCAAGTCATAACTTTATATTCAATTAAATCGCATAATAGACGGTGTTCATTAGGAAAACTTTTTAAAGCCTCCTCAATCAAATTAATGCTTTTTTCTATTTCACCTGTATGAGTAAATTCACGAGCCTCGTTCAAAACATTTTCAATTTTTTCTTCGCTTTTTTCAAGTTCAATCCCTAATAAAAAATCAGACGATACTCCAAAAAAATTAGAAATGGCAGGAATAAGTGAAATGTCTGGAAAACCCAATGAATTTTCCCATTTAGTTATAGCTTGATAAGAAATACCGAGATATTCGGCAAGGGTATCTTGCGTGACATTATTATCGTAACGAAGTTTTTTTAACCTTTCTCCAAAATATTTCATATACTATCCTCCTTGCTATTTAGTATAAACTATTTGAATTTTCGATACAATAACGGTATTTTTTAGATGTTCTCAACTTTGAGTTGAGTATATTTTATCATATAAACAAACTAAATTCAACTTGTCCCTATTGTACCTCAACCATAGCATAAAAGCGGCAATAAATCAATGCGAAGCATTGTATCTACAATTTGTGGCGAAGCCACACCATTTCTTTTATCTCTTCTCTCTTATCTTTTAACTGGAAAAGTCGCAGGGATTTTAGAGAATAGATAAAAGAGAAAAGATAATAGATAATAGTACAAAAAGAAAAAGCCGCACAAGTGCGACTTTTCTTTTTGTCATTCGTGTCCAAAAAAGAACTGGTCAAAAACCTGATTTTCTTACTTTTTTCTTGTTAAGAACAATATAATACCGCTGATAACAGGTATTACCATCATAATGATAGCGGTTATTTGAGCTTTCTCTTGTTGATCAGGTGTAGGAAACCATTCTAACGAACCTGTAAATAAATATAAAAGTCCTAACAAGAAAATTATACAAATTATAATCCATAAAAATATTCGAACTATTTTCATACCATCACCGCCTTGAATGTATTATAGCATAAAAGAAGTGGAGAGGCAAGTGTCAGTGATATTCTGCGCTTCGCACAGAGTGATATTTTCACTTCGTGAAAGTGATATTGAAACCTTGCGGTTTCAGTGATATTATATTCGCCCTTAACTGCCCGAAGGGCAATATCACTCGGCTTTAGCCGAATATCACTGCGAAGCAATACCACCCGCCGAAGGCGAATATAACTAAAAAACTCTCGTTCCGAAGAACGAGAGTTTTTTCTGGAGGCACCACCCAGAATCGAACTGGGGATAAGGGCTTTGCAGGCCCCTGCCTTACCGCTTGGCCATGGTGCCGTATTAAATTTTTATGCCGTTTGGGGTAAATAAAGGGCGCTTAAAACTTTAAGCGCCCCTATGGAGCGGATTACGAGGCTCGAACTCGCTACCTCCACCTTGGCAAGGTGGCGCTCTACCAGATGAGCTAAATCCGCATAACCATTTGGTGCCTCCGGTCGGAATCGAACCAACGACACGAGGATTTTCAGTCCTCTG
>JAZNSJ010000131.1:0-7019 GCA_045591155.1 Acutalibacteraceae bacterium
GCATTAGGCGATTATATTGCTGGTAAGCTTCAGTACGATGAGGGTGAAGCCAGTCTTTATATGGTGGACACCCGTGACTATTCGGGCTTTGTTATATTTGTGTTTGATAACGGCAGAATTGCCAAGGTTCCGCTTAAATCATACGAAACCAAAACAAACCGCAAAAAGCTTATAAAGGCATATTGCGAAAAATATAAAATTCATACAATTCTTTATTTTAAAGAGGATTGCGATATTTTGCTTAAATCTACAAACAACCGTATGTTGCTTGTAAATACAGCCTCTATTCCTGCAAAGTCCACCAAAGATAACGGCGGTATTGCGGTAATGACCCAAAAGAAAGGTCAGCGTATATTTACGGTAGAGCCTTATGTAAATAATAGTCTTGATAATCCTCATCGCTATCGCACAAAGAATTTACCTGCCGCAGGCGCACTGCCGCAAAAGGCGCAAGCAACTCAAACGGCACTTGACATATAACGTATTTAGCGGTAAAATAAAAAACCGCTCGAAAGCGCAAATATCGTCTTGAATATTTCCAAGGCAAATTGCATCTCGGGCGGTATGTCCGCCTCGAAGTGCAAACGCTGTTATTCGTGGCTGACAATATTTAATATTAACATTTTAATTTTAATTATACTTACTCGGAGTTGGTAAATTTATGAATAAAGAACTCGCAAAACAGTATGATCCTAAGGACGTTGAAGACCGCATTTATAAAATGTGGCTTGACGGCAAATATTTTCACGCAAAATGTGAAGATGAAAAAGAAACCTATACAATAGTTATTCCACCACCAAACATTACAGGACAGCTTCATATGGGACATGCCCTTGATAATACCTTGCAGGATATTCTTATCCGTTTTAAGCGTATGCAGGGCTTTGATACACTTTGGCTTCCGGGTACCGACCATGCATCTATTGCTACCGAAGCCAAAATTGTTGAGGCTATGAAAAAAGAGGGTATCACAAAAGAGGATATTGGTCGCGACGGATTTTTAGAACGCGCTTGGGAATGGAAACGTCAGTACGGCGGCAGAATTATCGAGCAGCTTAAAAAGCTTGGCTCTTCTTGTGACTGGGACCGCGAGCGTTTCACTCTTGATGAGGGTTGCAATAAAGCGGTAAAGGAAGTTTTTGTAAACCTTTATGAAAAAGGTCTTATCTACCGTGGTGAGCGTATCATTAACTGGTGTCCGCATTGCAAAACATCTATTTCTGATGCTGAGGTTGAATATGAGGAGCAGGCAGGTCATTTTTGGCATTTGCGTTATCCTTTTGCTGATGGCAGTGGATATTTAGAGCTTGCTACTACCCGCCCAGAAACATTGCTTGGTGATACCGCTGTAGCAGTAAACCCCAATGATGAAAGATACAAGGATTTAATTGGTAAAGAGCTTGATTTACCAATAGTTCACCGTAAGATACCTGTTGTTGCCGACGATTACGTTGAAATGGATTTTGGTACAGGTGTTGTTAAAATTACACCTGCACACGACCCTAACGACTTCGAGGTTGGTCTTCGTCATAATCTTCCTGTTATTTGTGTGATGACTGATGATGCTAAAATCACAGACGATTATCCAAAGTATGCGGGGTTAGACCGTTATGAAGCACGTAAGGCAATCGTTGCTGATTTAGAGGCTGAAGGTGCGCTTGTTAAGGTAGAAGATTATACACATAACGTTGGTACTTGCTACCGTTGCGGTACCACAGTTGAACCCGCGGTATCAAAGCAGTGGTTTGTAAAGATGAAGCCGCTCGCAACTCCCGCTATTGACGCTGTTAAAAATGGTGACACAAAGTTTGTTCCGCAGCGTTTTGAAAAGGTATATTTCCATTGGCTTGAAAACATTCGCTACTGGTGTATTTCTCGTCAGCTTTGGTGGGGTCACCGTATTCCTGCTTGGTACTGTGAGGAATGTGGCGAGATTACCGTATCTCGCGACGATGCAACTTGCTGTGCACATTGCGGTAGCGAAAAAATAGTTCAGGACCCAGATACCCTTGACACTTGGTTCTCGTCAGCTCTTTGGCCGTTCTCTACTTTAGGTTGGCCAGAAATAACCGAGGATTTAAAGCATTACTATCCTACAAATACACTCGTTACGGGTTATGACATTATTCCTTTCTGGGTAATGCGTATGATGTTCTCAGGACTTGAGCAAACCGGTCAGGTTCCATTTGATACCGTTCTTATTCACGGTCTTGTTCGCGATCCACAGGGCAGAAAAATGTCAAAATCCTTGGGTAATGGCGTAGACCCACTTGAAGTAATTGATACCTATGGCGCCGATGCGCTTCGTTTTTCGCTTGCCACCGGTAATAGCCCAGGTAATGATATGCGCTATATACCCGAGCGTGTAGAGGCAAGTCGTAACTTTGCAAACAAGATTTGGAATGCGGCAAGATTTATATTGATGAATCTTGACAGCGATAAGGTGTTGCCCGTAAATGTTGCTGACTTTGCTTTGGAGGATAAATGGATAATTTCAAAATACAATACCCTTGTTCGTGATGTTACCGAAAACCTCGACCGTTTTGAGCTTGGTATGGCGGTTCAAAAGCTTTATGACTTTATTTGGGATGTATTTTGCGATTGGTATATCGAAATTTGTAAGGCTCGCTTAACTGGGGAAGACGAAGCGGCTAAGAATACAGCGCGCAGCGTACTAGTTTATGTGTTTACTAATACGTTGGCACTGCTCCATCCGTTTATGCCATTCATCACCGAAGAAATCTGGCAAACAATGCCTCACGGTGATGATGAAGCCCTTATGGTAACTGAATGGCCTAAATTCCGCGAAGAATTTAACTTTGTAGCAGAAGAAGCCGAGTTCGAAAAAATTATGCTTGTAATTAAAGCTATAAGAAACCGCAGAGCTGAAATGAATGTTCCACCCTCTAAAAAGGCAAAGGTTTGCATACAAACCAATTTTGCCGATACCTTTAGCACGGGCACGTCATATATTTGCCGTTTAGCTAGCGCTTCTGAAGTAGAAATCGGAGACAGTTTTGAAGACTCTGGTGCGGTTCGTGTAGTTACTGATGCTGCTACCGTTTATATGCCTATGAAAGAACTTGTTGATATTGAAGGTGAAATCGCAAGACTTAATAAAGAATTACAAAAGGCTATAGTAGATAAGGAGTTCTTTGAAAAGAAACTCAATAATCAAGGCTTTGTTGCAAAGGCACCTGAAAAGGTTATCGAACAGCAACGTCAAGGTCTTGCAAAAGCACTTGATAAAATAAAGATGATTGAAGACAGCATTGCTGACCTCAAGGCTCTTTAATTAAAAATTAAAACTTTAAAAGAGAGCCAATATATTTGGCTCTCTTTTGTATTACGGTAAATGTATTTTTCTCTATTAAATTAATAAGCTTTAAATATATTCACCGTATTAAAAAGGATTAATTGCTTAATCCTTGATAGTATTATGTGAAATCTTTTTTCAAATTTTCAAGTAAAATTTTGGTGTTTTATGAATTATAATGAAACTTTAAAGTATATACATTCTCTCGGCGCTTTTTCTCACAAGGCGGGGCTTGAGCGCATAAATGCTGTGTGCCAAAAACTCGGGCAACCGCAAAATAATTTTAAATCAATACATATTGCGGGCACTAATGGCAAGGGCTCGGTTTGTAGTTTTGTATCAAGTGTTTTGAAACAAGCGGGGTACAAGGTTGGTATATTTGTATCGCCTTATATTACCGATTTTTGTGAGCGAATACAAATAAACGGTGAGTATATAAGCCGTGAAAATTTGTGCCGCTTGTCACGACAGGTTATGGATACGGGTATAAATCTTACCGAATTCGAGTTCATAACCGCTGTTGGATTTTTGTATTTTAGCGAAAATAAGATTGATGTCGCCGTGCTTGAAACGGGTTTAGGCGGTAGATTTGATGCTACAAATGTTATATCGGCGCCGCTTGTTTCGGTTATTACAAAAATAGGACTTGACCATACTGCAGTTTTAGGTGAAACTATAGAGCAAATAACAAAAGAAAAATGCGGTATTATAAAAAGTAATACTGTTGTTACAACGCACAATCAACCGCAAGAAGCCTTTGATGTTATAAATAAATATGTTCAAAATGTAATAACACCAAATACCAGCGAATTAAAAATTAAAAAAATATCGCTTTTAGGTAATGAGTTTTCATATTGTGGTACAGATTATAAAATCTCACTTGGCGGTGATTTTCAAATTGAAAATGCGCTTGTTGCTATAGAAACGCTTAAAAATTGCGGACTTTTAATAAATGATACAGATATAAAATTTGGACTTGAAAACGCTTTTATTCCTGCTCGTTTAGAATTGGTAAAACAAAATCCGTTAATTGTAATTGACGGTGCTCACAATCCAGACGGAGCCGAGGCGCTTTGTAAAGCGTTAAAAGAATATCCAAACGCTACTGCAATAATAGGTGTTATGCGCGACAAAAACTATAAAAGGGTTTTAGAGCTTACGCTACCATATATTAAAAACACGGTGTGTGTAAGTCCTATCGTTCCACGGGCATTATCAGCGCAGGAATTAAGCACTTATGCTCAAAAATATTGTAAAAATGTTTTTGTTGCCAACACTTTAAATGATGCTATAAATATAGCAAAACAAAGTTGTGATGACAATCCAATATTTGTTTTTGGTTCGCTTTATTTAGCATCACAAGTACGACCGCTTTTAATTGATAAATAAAACATTATTTTGACAATTTTATACGACAATATTTTTAAGGACAAGCCTTTATACTTATATAAAGGCCTGTTCTTTTTTATTTTATTACATAGAGGTGTTTTTATGTCGGTAGAAATTAGTGTAAACGGCGAGGTAACAACCGCCTACTTAAATGGGGAGATAGACCACCATTCTGCAGCGGCAATAAGGGCCGCTATAGACAACGCGGCAGAGCTTAATATGCCATCGCTACTTGTTCTTGATTTTACCCGTGTCAGTTTTATGGACAGCTCGGGTATAGGTCTTGTTATGGGAAGATACCGTAATTTGTCGCGGCGAGGAGCAAAACTGCATATAACGGGAACTTCACCGCAAATTTACAAGGTGATGCATCTTTCGGGAATAGAAAAACTTGCAACAATAGATGAGTGCAAAAACTAAGGAGATAAAAAATGGAAATTATAAACAAATTTAGTATGAATCTGTTATCTCGTTCAGCAAATGAGGGGTTTGCGCGTGCCACAGTTGCGGCATTTGCCTCGCAGCTAGACCCAACGCTTGAGGAGATAAACGATATTAAAACCGCCGTAAGTGAGGCTGTTACCAACTGTATTGTTCACGCGTATCGCGAGGGACTTGGAAAGATTTACATAAGTGGGGAAATCACTAACACAAATATTATAAAAATTAAAATTCGCGATAACGGATGTGGTATAGAAAACGTTGAAAAGGCAATGGAGCCGCTTTTTACTACCGTTGGTGGTGAACGTGCAGGACTTGGATTTGCGGTTATGCAAAGCTTTATGGATTCTATACGTGTGCGTTCAAGGGTAGGTCGCGGCACTACCGTTACGCTTACTAAAAAGATAGCGCCACGGTACAGACAAAATGGTTGATACACTCACGCGCGACCAATTTATTGAAAGCAATCTGCCGCTTGTTCACTCGCTATGCAAGCGATTTATAGGAAGGGGTATTGAATACGACGATCTTTACCAAGCGGGGTGTATGGGTCTTGTAAAGGCGGCTGACGGCTTTGACGAAAGCAGAGGACTGTGCTTTTCTACCTATGCAGTTCCTGTTATTTTAGGTGAAATTCGCCGTATGTTTCGTGACGGAGGTTCGGTTAAAGTATCACGCAGTCTGAAAGAATTGTCGTTAAAACTTACTCGTGCTAAATCCGCTCTTGAATTAAAATTATCGCGTGAGCCAACCGTAAGTGAATTGGCATTAGAGCTTGGCGTTACCCCCGAAGAGATTACCGAGGCTCAGTCGGCGGCACAACCTACTGTATCCCTTACCTATGAGAGTGAAGGCGGCATAAGTGAGAGGGATATTTCTGTGGCAGGTCCCGAAGACCTGCTTACAAATAAGCTGTTACTTCAGCGCGCTTTTACTCAGCTTAACGATATCGAGCAGCAAATAATCCGTTGCCGATATTTTGAGTATCTTACTCAAAATGAAACGGCAGCAAGGCTTGGAATGTCGCAGGTGCAGGTGTCACGCGCCGAAAAGAAAATACTCTTAAAGCTTCGCGCAGCTATCGGTTCGGTAGCTTGACTAAAAATCAAATATGTTTGCAGCTCCCCTTGCGACAAGGGGAGCTGTTTTCACCCTTTTTCTCGATCATTCATAAACTATAAAGAATAGTCTAACGAAAGGCTAATAACTCAAAAAGGAGAAAAGGGCTATGAATTATATGGATACGAATCGGCCTTTGCAAAACAATGCTGATGCGCAGGTTCTTGCTATGGCTTTTGTTAATGTGCAACAGTTGAATTCTGTATACGATACCGACACAGGTTTTTCTTGCGGTACTATATATCCCTGTCTTAGCAAACCCTTTATGGCAGGAGGTATGTGGCGATGAATGAAAAAATGATGATAAAGCGGCGAATAGATGCTCTCGATTTTGCTATTCTTGAAACCGAACTATTTCTCGATACCCATCCTCATGACCGCCGCGCTATGCAGATGCTGTGCGAATATCGCCATCGCCGACAAGATGAGATTAAAAAATATGAGTCGCGTTTTGGCAATTATATTGTAACTACCGATGATGTGAGTTCGACAGACCACTGGGATTGGATAAACAGCCCGTGGCCATGGGAAAGACAGGTGTAATGTATGTGGCAATATGAGAAAAAACTTCAATATCCGGTAAATATTAAAAATCCAAATCCAAAGTATGCCAAGATAATTATAAGTCAGTACGGAGGACCCGACGGCGAACTTGGCGCATCAATGCGTTATCTTACCCAGCGTTACGGTATGCCATATAACGAAGTAAAAGGGATCTTGACCGACATAGGTACAGAAGAACTCGCTCATATGG
>JAZNSJ010000132.1:0-4168 GCA_045591155.1 Acutalibacteraceae bacterium
CCTGTTATGTTAAAGGAGGAAATTTTATGGGAAGATTAAATGTTAATCTCTGCGGTATAGAAATTGATAACCCCATAATTCCTGCCTCCGGTACATTTGGTTTTGGTTATGAATTTGCAGAATTGTATGATATAAATTGCCTTGGTACTTTTTCTTTCAAAGGTACTACAAAGGATGCTCGTTTTGGTAATCCTACACCACGTATTGCTGAGTGTACAGCAGGTATGATAAATGCTGTTGGTCTTCAAAACCCAGGTGTAGAAAAGGTTATTAGTGAGGAATTACCCAAGCTTGCAAAGTGCTTTAATAAAAAGGTTATGGCAAACATTAGCGGCTTTGCTGTAGAAGATTATGCTTATACCTGTGAACAACTCGACAAACAAAATCAAGTAGGTTGGCTTGAAGTAAATGTAAGCTGCCCTAATGTTCACGGCGGCGGTATGAGCTTTGGCACAAGTCCTGAGGCAGCAGCCGAGGTTGTAAAAGCTGTAAAAGCAGTTACAACCAAACCCGTGATAGTTAAGCTTTCACCAAACGTTACCGATATTGTAGCAATTGCCAAGGCTTGTGAAGAGGCAGGTGCCGACGGTATAAGTCTTATAAATACAATGCTTGGTATGCGAATTGACCTTAAAACCCGAAAACCTGTGATTGCTAATAAAATGGGTGGTTTTTCGGGCCCTGCAATTTTCCCAGTAGCAGTTAGAATGGTGTATCAAGTAGCCCAAGCTGTCAACATTCCAGTAATTGGTATGGGCGGTGTATCTACTGCCGAGGATGTTATTGAAATGATGCTTGCGGGTGCTACTGCAGTTGAAGTGGGCGCTGCAAACCTTATAAATCCATATGCTTGTCGCGATATTATAAATGATTTACCAAAAGTTATGGACAAGTATGGAATTAATAATCTAAATGATATTATAGGAGGAGTAAAATAATGGGTAAGGACGTAATAATTGCTTGCGATTTTGCAAGCGCCGAAAAAACCTTTGAATTTCTTGATAAGTTTACAGGCCGTAAACCTTTTGTAAAAATAGGTATGGAGCTTTTCTATGCTGAAGGACCATCAATAGTTAAAGAAATTAAAAAACGTGGACATAAAATCTTTTTAGATTTAAAGCTTCATGATATTCCAAATACCGTTAAAAAGGCAATGAGCGTACTTTCGAACCTTGATGTAGATATTACTAATCTACACGCAGGCGGTACAGTTGCAATGATGGAGGCCGCAATTGAAGGTCTTACCAGACCTGATGGCACTCGTCCGTTGCTTATTGCGGTAACACAGCTTACCTCTACTAATCAAGAAAGTATGGAAAACGACCTTCTTATAAAAGAGCCTATTGATGAGGTTGTTATGCACTATGCGGCAAATGCTAAACGTGCTGGTCTTGACGGTGTTGTTTGTTCACCACTTGAAGCTGGTAAAGTACACGAGCGTTGTGGAGCCGACTTTTTAACAATAACACCAGGTGTTCGTTTTGCTGATGGTGATATTGGTGACCAAAAGCGTGTTATGACACCAGCCGAGGCAAACAAAATTGGTTCTGACTACATTGTAGTAGGTCGACCAATTACTGCAGCCGAAGATCCCGTTGCTGCATATGAGCGTTGTGTTAAAGAATTTATAGGTTAAGGAGAATTAAAATGGAAGCTTATAAAAGAGAATTTATACAGTTTTTAGAAGGCGCAGGCGTTTTAAAATTTGGCGATTTTACTGCTAAAAGTGGTAGAAAAATTCCTTACTTTATAAATGCCGGTGATATAAAAACAGGCGACCAAATTTCAAAACTTGGTGAATTTTATGCGAAAGCATATTTTGAAAAGGTAGGCAATAAAAGAACAGTTCTTTACGGACCTGCATACAAGGGTATTCCTATTGCAGTATCGGTTGCTTGCGCACTTTCAAAAGAAGGTCTTGATGTTCCTTTCTTCTTTAACCGTAAGGAAGAAAAAGACCACGGTGAAGGCGGTGTGTTTGTAGGTTATAAGCCACAAGAGGGCGAAGAAATTGTTATAGTTGAAGACGTTATCACCGCAGGTACTGCTATTCGTGAAAGTATGGCAATTTTGTCAGGGCTTAAAGGCACCAAGGTTGCCGCTACATTTGTTATGGTTGACCGTAAAGAAAAAGGTCAAACCGAAAAATCAGCTATGGCTGAGGTAGGCGAGGAGTATGGTTTCCCCGTATATTCTGTAGTAGATGTATATGATATTATAGAATATCTTGAAGAAGACGAAAAAAATCGCGAAAACGTTGAAAGAATTAAAAATTATCTCTCGGTAAACGGTGCTAAAGAATAACTCTTTAAGGAGAAATATATGAGAAGCGTTATTGATATTTTGGATTTGAGTGTGGAAGAACTTGACGAGCTTATTGCGACCGCACTTGATATAATTGATAATCCCAAAAAATATGCGCATATTTGTGACGGCAAAAAGCTTGCAACCCTATTTTTTGAGCCGTCCACAAGAACACGTCTTAGCTTTGAGGCTGCTATGTACGAGCTTGGTGGTAATGTACTTGGCTTTTCTGAAGCAAACAGTTCTTCAGCTGCAAAAGGAGAAAGTATAGCCGACACCGCAAAAACAGTAAGCTGCTATGCCGATATTATTGCTATGCGTCATCCAAAAGAGGGTGCGGCTTTAGTTGCGGCTAACAATGCAAGCATACCTGTAATAAATGCTGGTGACGGTGGGCATTGTCACCCAACACAAACTCTTGCCGATTTGCTTACAATTCGCCGTGAAAAAGGAAGATTTAATGACCTTACCGTTGGTTTTTGTGGTGACTTAAAATTTGGTAGAACAGTTCATTCGCTTATTAATGCGCTTAGTAGATACGAAAACATTAAAATTGTGCTTATATCTCCAGATGAATTAAAGTTGCCAAGCTATGTAAAAAAAGATGTTCTACAGAAGAACAATATTTCTTATGAAGAAACAAAAGATTTAGAATCGGCAATGCCAAAGCTTGATATACTTTATATGACTCGAGTTCAGCGTGAACGCTTCTTTAACGAGGAAGATTATTTACGTCTTAAAGACAGCTATATTCTAACTCCAGATAAGCTTAAAAACGCCAAAGCGGATTTGTCTATTTTGCATCCGCTTCCTCGTGTAAATGAAATAAGTGTTGCTATTGATAATGACCCACGTGCTTGCTATTTTAAGCAGGTGCTTAATGGCAAGTATATGCGTATGGCACTCATACTTAAATTACTTAAGGAGGCCGGAACAATATGAACATAGATTCTATTAAAAACGGTGTTGTAATAGACCATATAACTGCAGGCCTTGGTATGAAACTTTACGAGTTATTGGACCTCGCATCACTTGATGCATCAATTGCGCTTATAAAAAACGTTGCCAGTAAAAAAATGGGCAAAAAAGACATTATAAAAATTGATGCAGATATTGAGCTTAATCTTGATGTAATTGGATTTGTTGATCCTGATGCCACCGTTAATATTATTAAAAACGGTGATTTAATTAAAAAATGCAGTATTGAAATGCCACACACACTTACAAATGTTATAAAATGCAAAAATCCAAGATGTATAACATCTTGTGAGCAAGAGCTTGATAACATATTCAATCTAACCGATAAAGCGGATAAGGTTTATCGTTGTATTTATTGTGAAACAAAGGCATAAAATTTTATAAATTTTTGTTCATTTTAATATGACAAATTTCGCGTTTGCCCATTGACAGTTTTTTTATAAAATGATATACTGTTTATGTACTTTTAAGTACCGTTCTTTGTGACTGACGGAAATATTTGTGGAGCACCACTAAGGAACAAAGATTGTATTATATAGCCGACCGTCTGGGCACACTTGAATATCCCTTTTCAAGTGCGCCCCTTTATATTTTTTGGAGGTATTTTATGAAAAAAGTTGGAATTATAATGGGTAGCGACAGTGATTTACCAATCATTAAAAAGGCTACCGATATGTTAAAAATGCTTGAAATACCGTTTGAGGTTCATATATATTCAGCGCATCGTACTCCCGTAGAGGCACGTGATTTTGCGGCTTCCGCCCGTGATAACGGCTTTGGCGTGCTTATTGCGGCGGGAGGTATGGCGGCTCACCTTGCAGGCGCCATTGCGGGAAATAGTACTTTGCCTGTAATTGGTATTCCTTGCCAGTCTATTAACCTCGAT
>JAZNSJ010000133.1:0-7152 GCA_045591155.1 Acutalibacteraceae bacterium
GATTACGGCAAGGTGTTAGAAAAAGGTTACAAGGGCATAATTGCCGAGGCTAACGATGCTCTGAAAAAACTTGACGTTGCAGACGCCGACTATGCTTCACGTAGCGCATTTTTACAGGCTGTAATAATTAGCTGTGATGCAGTTATAAACTATGCCGACCGTTATGCTACCCTTGCAAAAGAAATGGCGGCTGCCGAGGCTGACGCTAATCGCCGAGAAGAGCTTTTAAAAATTGCTGCAAACTGCGCACGTGTTCCGCGATATGGTGCCGAGTCTTTCTATGAGGCTTGCCAGTCATTTTGGTTTATACAAATGCTTTTACAGGTAGAATCAAGCGGTCACTCGATTTCACCAGGTCGATTTGACCAGTATATGAATCCTTATTTTGAAAGGGATTTAAGTTCGGGTAAAATTACCCGCGAATTTGCGCAAGAGCTTATTGACTGTATCTGGGTAAAGCTTAATGACCTTAATAAAGTTCGTGATGCAGCTTCTGCCGAGGGCTTTGCAGGTTATAGCCTTTTCCAAAATCTTATTGCAGGCGGTCAGGATAAATACGGCAACGATGCTACAAATGACGTATCGTTTATGTGCATTAACGCAACACTTCACGTAATGTTGCCTATGCCTTCCTTCTCGGTTCGCGTTTGGAACGGCAGTCCGCACGAATTTTTACTACGTGCGGCAGAGGTAACACGTACAGGTGTAGGTCTTCCGGCTTACTACAATGATGAGGTTATTATCCCTTCGCTTATGAGCCGTGGTGTTACACTTGAGGATGCGCGAAACTATAATATTATTGGTTGTGTAGAGCCGCAGGCTCCCGCAAAAACTGACGGTTGGCACGATGCAGCATTCTTTAATATGTGTCGTCCCTTAGAACTTGTTTTTTCAAACGGTGTTGATAAGGGTGTACAGGTAGGTCTGCGTACTGGCGAGTTACACGAATTTACCACATTTGAAAAGTTTTACGATGCTTACAAGGCTCAAATGAACTATTTTATAAAACTGCTTGTAAATGCTGATAATGCCATTGATATGGCGCACGCGAGGCGTTGCCCGTTGCCTTATCAGTCTTGTATGATTGAGGACTGTATCGGCCGTGGTAAAAGCTTGCAAGAGGGTGGCGCAGTTTATAACTTTACAGGTCCTCAGGGCTTTGGTATAGCTAATATGACCGATGCGCTTTTAGCAGTAAAAACCCTTGTTTACGATAAAAAAGTAATAAAGCTTTGTGAGCTTAAAGCGGCGCTTGATAACAACTTTGGTCTTGATATGGATGCAGCCACTGCCGAGCGACTTACCAAAACAGTAGCTGAAAAATTGGTGGCCGACGGTAAGACACTAACTGCAGAAGATATAAAATCTATTTACCTTGCAGTATCTAAAAACCCAGCATCCGATCAAGACAAAAAGCACTATGGCGAAATACTTGAAATGATTGGTGAGTTACCTAAATATGGTAACGACCTACCCGAAGTTGATGCCTTTGCGCGCGATGTTGCTTATACATATACAAAGCCGCTTGAAAATTACAAAAATCCACGCGGCGGTATGTTCCAAGCGGGTTTATATCCTGTATCAGCTAACGTGCCTTTGGGTGCGCAAACAGGCGCTACCCCCGACGGTAGAGCTGCATATACACCTATTGCTGACGGTGTGGGTCCTGCGGCAGGTAGAGATATAAAGGGTCCTACCGCATCGGCAAACTCGGTTGCAAAGCTTGACCATTTTATAGCATCAAACGGAACACTCTTTAATATGAAGTTCCATCCAAGCGCATTGGCAGGTCCAAGTGGTCTTGAAAGTTTTGTAGCGTTAGTACGAGGCTTCTTTGACCAAAAGGGTATGCATATGCAGTTTAATGTTGTAAGTCGTGATACCTTGCGTGATGCACAAAAGAACCCCGAAAAATATAAATCTTTGGTTGTTCGTGTTGCGGGTTACAGCGCGCTGTTTACAACACTTTCACGCTCACTTCAAGATGATATTATTGCTCGTACCGAGCAGGGAGGTTTCTAACCATGGATAACCTTGCTGTACGGGGAAGAATATTTGATATACAGCGCTTTTCTACCCACGACGGACCGGGTATTCGCACAATAGTATTTTTAAAAGGCTGTGCGCTTCGTTGCCGTTGGTGCTGCAATCCCGAGTCACAATCTTATGAGATTGAAACAATGTTGCAAAACGGCAAACCAAAGACTATGGGTCGCGATGTTACGGTAGAAGAAGTTTTAAACGAAGTCTTGCAAGACCGACCTTATTACAACCGTTCGGGTGGCGGAGTTACCCTTTCGGGTGGTGAGAGCCTTTTACAACCCGACTTTGCGGTAGCACTGCTTAAAGCCTGTAAAGAAAACGGTATAAATACAGCGATTGAAACAACCGGCTTTGCAAGCGCAGATGTAATAGAAAGATTTTTACCCTATCTTGATACCGTGCTTATGGATATTAAGCACATAAATTCAAATAAGCATAAAGAGTTTACCTCGCAACCAAATGAGAGAATTCTTGAAAATGCTAAATTAATAGCCGGAAAGGCTAAAAAGCTTATAATTCGAGTACCTGTTATACCCACCTTTAACGATACGGTGGCTGAAATTGCCGAGATTTCTGCCTTTGCGGCAAATCTACCAAATGTAAACGAAATACATTTACTTCCATATCACAGTATGGGACGAGATAAATACACAGGTCTTGGACGTGAGTATGGTATGGGCGATATAAAATCCCCTACAAATGAATTAATGGAAGTACTTAAGCAAACGGCAGAGCAGTTTGGACTTAAGGCTTATATAGGAGGTTGATTATGCAGTTTGATAACGATAAGGCTCGCATTATTCAAGAGCTTGTCCCCGGTAAGCAGATAACCTTAGCTCATATAATTGCAAATCCCGACGATATACTCTATAAAAAATTGGGACTTGACCCTGCGGCCGACCATAAGGGTGCTATTGGTATAATCACGGTGTCGCCCAGTGAAACAGCGATTATAGCAGGTGATATAGCAATTAAAGCATCGGGTGCGCAGCTTGGTTTTGTAGACCGTTTTAGCGGTACAGTAATCCTTACGGGTACCGTGTCAGAGGTTGAGGCGTCACTCTTGGCTATAACCGACTACGTTCAAAACAAACTTGGGTTTACGGTTTGTGAAGTGACAAAGACCTAATGAAAAAACTAATACTTATGGGGCGCAGCGGTGTTGGCAAAACAACGCTTACTCAAGCGCTTAAGGGTGAAAAGGTACAATATCAAAAAACCCAGTACATAGATTACGGTGATTTTTTGATAGACACACCAGGCGAGTATGCCGAAAATCACGACCTAGGAGCAGCGCTTTGTCTTTATGCTTATGAGGCTGATGTTGTGGCACTGCTTATTGCAGCAGACGAGCAATATTCACTTTTTCCACCCAATATTACTTGTATGGTAAACCGCGAGGTAATAGGAATTGTGACCAAGTGTGATAAAGCAAATCCATCAAAAGCTGAAAATTGGTTGCGACTTTCGGGGTGCAAAACGGTATATATGGTGGATTCTAAAACAGGGAAAGGTATAAATCAAGTGCTTGAACACCTTAAAAACCACAAAAAACAAGAAAAATAATGCAAAAAACCAAAAAAATAGCCTTTTTTATGTTGACTTTACCGCGTTTGTGTGGTATTATCATAATGTACTAAAAGCAAAATTTCAAAATTAAGGAGAAATTATTATGGTAAACGAGTATGAAATTAAAAAACAAATATGCGACATCGGTAAGCGTATTTATGACAAGGGAATGGTTGCTGCTAATGACGGTAACATTTCAGTAAAGCTTAACGATAACGAATTCCTTTGCACACCTACAGGTGTTAGTAAGGGCTTTATGACCCCTGAATTCATTTGTAAGGTTGACCGCGACGGTAAGGTTATTCAGGCCAACAAAGGTTTCAAACCTTCGTCTGAAATTAAAATGCATATGCGTGTATATAAGGAGCGTCCTGATGTAAATTCAGTTGTTCACGCTCATCCTATGTATGCAACAGGCTTTGCTATTGCAGGTATTCCGCTTACTCAGCCCATTATGCCCGAGGCTGTAATTGCTCTTGGTTGCGTACCGATTGCCGAATACGGTACACCTTCTACCGAAGAAATCCCCGATGCAGTTTCAAAGTATTTGCAGTCATTTGATGCAGTGCTTCTTGAAAATCACGGTGCACTTACATTCTCTGATTCTTTGCTTGCTGCATATCACAAAATGGAATCGGTAGAATTCTATGCAAAACTTCTTTAC
This sequence comes from Acutalibacteraceae bacterium, assembly GCA_045591155.1. Classification (GTDB taxonomy): domain Bacteria; phylum Bacillota; class Clostridia; order Oscillospirales; family Acutalibacteraceae; genus UBA737. The sequence goes on from JAZNSJ010000133.1 coordinate 4,277, forward strand.
ATCTCTAAACAGCTTGGCGGCGCTAAAGAGCTTTCTGAAGCACAGGTACAGCGTCTTTATGAAATCCGTCGTCAGTTTGGTCTTAAGGGTAAGCACCCTGCAGATCTTTGCCCAAATGCCAAGGCTGGTCAGCCTAGCTGTCACGGTTGTGGTGGCAACTGCACATGTGGTAAGGGCGACAGCGATATGGTTGCTGAAATTACAAAGCGCGTTTTAGAGCAGCTTGGTAAATAATTATGAACGAACAAGCTCTGCAGGCTATCATTGAGCAGGTAGTCAGACAAATTAAAGCACCGCAGGATATAACGCTTGATATTGCGCTAAAACTTACCGAAAAGGTTAAGGCAAAAGCGAAAGATATGGGCGTTAAAGCGGTTGTGGCTGTGTCAAACAAGGCAGGGCATCCCGTTTTGGCTGAATGTATGGATGATTCGTACATAGCAAGCTATGACATAGCGGTGCAAAAGGCATTTACGGTGGTTTCACTAAAAATGTCTACAAGTACACTAAAACCGTTAGCCCAACCGGGCGGATCACTTTACGGAATACAGTTTACCAACGGTGGTAAAATTGTTATTTTCGGTGGTGGCGAGCCACTTAAAAATGCTGATGGCGAAATAATAGGCGGTCTTGGTGTAAGTGGCGGCAGTGAAGAGCAGGATACGGCTCTGGCCGCATATGGCAAAGAGATTTTTGAGAAAGGACAGTATCTATAATGGATATAAATTCTTCCAACATAGAGCAAATTGTGCGTCAGGTGCTTAATAGTATGAACGGCAACGCATCGGTGGCTCCTGCAGCTTCAGGTGTAGTTCCTGCTACGGCGCATGTAGCAATGCTCACAGGACTTGAAAAGTTTGAAATCAAAGAATATCCGATGCCCGTAGTTGGCGACGATGATGTTTTGGTTAAAGTTGAAGGCTGTGGTGTTTGCGGTACAGATGCTCACGAATACAAACGCGACCCATTTGGTCTTATTCCTGTAGCGCTCGGTCATGAGGGCACAGGCGAAATTGTAAAGATGGGTAAAAACGTAAAGGTAGACTCAGCGGGTAAGCCACTTAAAATTGGCGATAAGGTGGTTACCTGTATGATATTTAAGGATAACCCCAATATTACAATGTACGACCTTAACAAGCAAAACGTTGGCGGCGCCGATGTTTACGGACTTCTTCCTGATGATGATGTTCACCTAAACGGTTGGTTTAGTGATTACATATTGGTTCGCGGTGGCTCAACCATATTTAACGTAAGTGACCTTGATCTTGATTCAAGAATACTTATTGAGCCCTGTGCAGTTCTTATCCACGCAGTAGAACGCGCAAAAACAACAGGTATTCTAAGATTTAACAGCCGTGTTGTAGTACAGGGTTGCGGACCTATAGGTCTTATTTGTATAGCAGTTCTTCGCACAATGGGCATTGAAAATATTGTGGCTGTTGACGGAGAAGATAAGCGTTTGAGCTTTGCAAAAGAAATGGGCGCAAATGCCGTAGTTAACTTTAAAAACTATAAGGGCGCTGAAGCGTTGGCAGACGGTGTTAAGGATGCATTTGGCGGTTACCTTGCTGACTTTGCATTCCAGTGTACAGGTTCACCCGTAGCACACAGCAACATTTACAAGTTTATCCGCAACGGCGGTGGACTTTGTGAGCTTGGCTTCTTTATTAATGGCGGTGACGCTACAATTAACCCACACTTTGATATTTGTTCTAAAGAGATTACAACGGTTGGTTCTTGGGTATATACCCTGCGTGATTACGCTACAACCTTTGATTTCTTAAAACGCGCTAAGGGAATAGGTCTTCCTATAGAAAAACTTATTACCCACAAATATCCCCTCGAGCAAATTGACGAAGCATTTAAGACCAATCTTAAGATGGAAGGTCTAAAAATTGCTATTGTTAATAAATAAGGAGAGCAATTATGGGTAAGGCTACAGGTATTTTAGAGGTGTTCGGTCTTGTAGCGGCTTTTGTAGCTTGTGATGCAGGCTGTAAAGCGGCGGATGTAACAGTAGAAAACTTTGACAAAAATAAGCCCGGTAATGCCGATGAATTAGAGGTTCCGCTAATTGTAGCAATTAAGTTTCGCGGTTCGGTAGATGCGGTAGAGGCTGCTATGGAAGCGGCAAAGCTTGCTGCTAATAATGTGACAGGCGTAGTTGCAAGCCACATTATTACAAGAACCGAAGAAGATACAGAACCTATGTTAAAGCTAAACGCTTTTGATAAAAACTAAAAATACATAAAACATTTTTTGGAGGATACAAAAATGAAAGAAGCACTTGGTATGGTAGAAACCCGCGGTCTTACAGCTGCTATTGAAGCTGCTGATGCAATGGTTAAGGCTGCAGAAGTAACACTCATCGGCACCGAGAAAATCGGTTCAGGACTTGTATCTGTTATGGTACGCGGCGACGTTGGCGCTGTTAAGGCTGCTGTAGAAGCAGGCTCGGCTAATGCTTCACGTCTTGGCGAACTCGTAGCAGTACACGTAATTCCACGTCCACACGCCGATGTAGAAAAAATACTTCCTAAATTCTAAATTGAGGTAATTACTTATGAAGTCTATCGGACTTATAGAGGTTTCGGGCGTAACGGCGGCTATTGATTGTCTTGATATAATGTGCAAATCGGCCGACGTAGAGTTCGTAACCTGGGAGCGTAAGCTTGGCGGACGACTTGTAACAGTAGTAGTTGAAGGTCAGGTTTCTGCAGTAACTGCCGCAGTAGAAAATGCTATGGCAAATGCAATAAAGAAACCCGTTTCACACGCTGTTATAGCAAGTCCTCACGAAGAGGTTCAGCGTCTTCTCGCGCTTAGCGCATCTCGTAGAAACAAGAAAGAAGGAACTAAATAATGGCTACTTCTAA
>JAZNSJ010000134.1:0-3351 GCA_045591155.1 Acutalibacteraceae bacterium
ACAATATGGCTTTCGGTCTTAAGCTCCGCAAAACTCCTAAGGAGGAAATCAAGCGCAGAGTTGAAGAAGCTGCTCGTATTCTCGATATATCTCACCTTCTTGAGCGTAAGCCTAAGGCTTTATCAGGTGGTCAGCGTCAGCGTGTAGCACTTGGTCGAGCTATCGTTCGTGAGCCTAAGGTATTCTTGCTTGACGAACCTCTTTCAAACTTGGATGCTAAGCTTCGTGCACAAATGCGTACCGAGATTTCTAAGCTTCATCAGCGTTTGGGTACAACCTTTATCTACGTTACCCATGACCAGACCGAAGCTATGACAATGGCTACTCGTATCGTTGTTATGAAGAGCGGTGTTATTCAACAGGTTGATACTCCTCAAAATCTTTACCTCTATCCTTGCAACCTCTTCGTTGCAGGCTTTATCGGATCGCCTCAGATGAACTTTATTGAGGCTAAGATTCTTAAAGAGGGTAATGATTTTTACGTTGAATTTGGTTCAGAAGATACCAAAACTCGTGCAGGCGTTAAGTTTAAGGTTAAGCTTCCTGCAGAAAAGAATAAGGATGATGTTCTTGTTCCTTATATTGATAAAGAGGTTATCGTTGGTATTCGTCCTGAGCATGTTCATAACGAAGATGATTTACTTGCCGCAAATGCTGATGGTATCGTTGAGGCAGATGTTGAAGTTACCGAGCTTATGGGTGCTGAAACATATCTTTATATGAACTGTGAAGGTCAGGCAATCAACGCTCGCGTTGCTCCTACTAATACAGCTAAGCCTGGCGACAAAATCAAGATTGCTCTTGAAACCAGCAAAATTCACATCTTTGATAAGGATACCGAAATTACAATTTGTAACTAAGGTACTTGAAAGGCTGCGCCGCAATAGCGGCGCAGTTTTTTGTTTTAAAAATACATTTTTATAGCGTGTTTATGTGCAACTAATAAAAATCAAGATTTTTTTATATTTTTTATAAAAAAGTCTTGATTTTTTTGTTTTGTGGCATTATAATACATTTAAGTGGTGAAAAGTGTATTAAAAAACCATAAAAGTGTATAAAAGTGGTGAAAGCGAGGTGGCGGTTATGCTTTTTGGTGGATACGACCATACAATTGATAAAAAGGGCAGAATTGCCATACCTGCAAAACTGCGTGATTCTTTTGGCGAAACCTTTATGATTGCTAAAGGTATTTTTGGCAAAAACTGCTTGTGTGTTTATTCTAATGAGCAGTGGGAAATACTTGTAGAAAAAATCGGAAACCTACCTTCATCAAAATCAAGTGCTGTAAAGCGTTATCTTTATGATGGCGCATTTAGCGTAGAGTTTGATTCGCAGGGCAGAATACTCATACCGCAAGCACTTCGTGAATTTGCCGGTCTAGAAACCGACGCGCACATAATCGGAGTTGACACTAATCTTGAAATTTGGGACAAGGCAACCTGGGAAAAGGCAAATGCCGAATACACACCTGAGGCTATTGCTTCTATTGTAGAAGAATTAGAATTTTAGGCTATGGATTTTGAACATATATCTGTTTTACTTGATGAAACAATAAATTCACTTAATATTAAACCTGACGGTATATATATTGACGGAACGGCCGGTGGAGCCGGTCATTCGAGCGAAATTGCAAAAAGACTTACCACGGGTAAGCTCATAGCACTTGACCGCGACCCTGATGCCGTTAATGTTGCTACCGAGCGACTTAAAAACTACAATGCAACGGTTGTACAGTGTAATTTTGCTGATATGAAGCAGGCGGCTGATAGCCTTTTTATTGATAAGGTTGATGGCATACTTCTTGATTTGGGGGTCTCATCACATCAGTTAGATTGCGGCGAACGAGGATTTTCATATAAATATGATGCTCCACTTGATATGCGTATGGCACAAAACGGAACAACCGCGGCCGATTTAGTAAATACACTGTCGGTAGATGAGTTAACAAAAATTTTTCGTGATTACGGTGAAGAAAAATTTGCTTATAAAATAGCGAATCAGATAGTGCGTATACGCCAAGAATCAAAAATAGAAACAACTACACAACTGGCTGAAATTATAGCGGCTTGTTATCCTGCGGCGGCACGTCGCGACGGCAATCCGGCAAGAAAGTGCTTTCAGGCACTTAGAATCGCCGTAAATGACGAATTAGGAAGCTTAGAGCGTGTTTTAGACACAGCATTTAATATGTTAAATGCAGGCGGTGTGCTGTCTATTATAACCTTTCATTCGCTTGAAGACCGCATAGTTAAGCAAAAATTCAAGGAATACTGTACGGGGTGCACCTGTCCGCCCGATTTTCCTGTGTGTGTATGTGGTAACAAACCCAAAGGAAAACTGCAGTTTAAAAAACCAATTACTGCAACCGAAGAAGAACTCAGGGTAAATCAGCGTAGCAGAAGCGCAAAATTACGCGCAATAGTAAAATTATAAATAAGGATGATGAAAATGGTGGACAATTTAAAGTACTATAATGATAGTTTGGCATACGATTTTGAAATGTTTATGCCACGTTCCGCCGAGCCTGTAAGAAAAGATAATATTGTAAAAATACCACAAAGCAAACAACAGCAACGTGCTAAAAGACGCGCGGTAAAGCGTGTATCTGCATCGGCTTTTGCTGTTATGAGCGCTGTTTTTATGCTGGCAGCTATGTGTGGGAACATATTTTTAAGACTTCAAATAAATGAGGTTAATTCTAAAATCAATGATGTAAAGACCGAAATTAATGCTCTTGAAAGTAAAAAAACAAGCTTAGAGGTAGAACTAGAGAGGGTTATATCATACTCAAATATTGAGCTTGAGGCTGCCGAAATTGGTATGCAAAAAATGGATAAGGATCAGGTTAAGTATATAAGAGTAAATGATAAGAACACTGCTGTTACAAAAGACGGTACAGAGATTTTAAGCAATAATTAATGTGATACTTTAATGTTGTATCTAATATAATGTTAACAATGAATACGAGAGTTGCGGCAAAAAGTCGACTCTCGTTTTCGAGCATAAATGAAAGACAAAAGAGGTGAGGCAAAATGTCGCTAAGACCAAATCAAATGATGTTAAAAAGAACCTTTACAGTTATGGTAATAGTAATTTTATGCCTTACTATCATCTCTACGTCAAGTCTTGTTAAAATAATGATAATTAAAGGCGAGGAGTATCAGGCAAAGGCATCGGAACAGCAGTTGTATGACAGTCTTATATCCGCACCGCGTGGTGATATTTATGATAGAAGTATGAATTTGCTTGCTACCAGTTCGCCTGCGTGGACGGTTTACCTTACACCAAACGGTATTAATAAGCTTGATGATAAAGCCGAGGCAGAAAAAATACGTGTTACCATTGCAGAGG
>JAZNSJ010000135.1:0-6958 GCA_045591155.1 Acutalibacteraceae bacterium
TTGCTGTTTTTTCTTTAGTATTTCATTAAGCTTTGCTGTTCTTTTTTTGATTATGGAATATATGATCATCCAAATTATTATATAGCCCACAACAAAAATTGCCGTGAACACTACTATTGGTATTACACCGAAGTCAAGCCAATCATTGAGCAGATAAGTACCTAAATAACTGATATATAAAACGCTGCCGTGAATCAAAATTGCCAACATAAGCGGCAAGCGTTCGATTTGGTAGAGTGCGTTTAAGCCACCCGCAATAAATGCGAGTACAGATAATGAAAATATACCAATGCATACCTCATTTACGGTTAAAGTCTCTACGGCAGCAGACTGCTGCAAGATAAGATACAAAACCGCCAAAACGATAGGACCAAAACCGCAAGCAATAAAGCCACGGCGCAAAAAATCTAAAACAAACTTTTTCATACCCCTTCATACCTCCTTCTGATTTCTGCAAAACACCGTCGAGAAACATACTCCATATATCCGCAGTCAAACACAGCATCTACACCGCCACTGAATGCCGCATCAAATCGAATAATACAATGTTCATTGGCAAGAGTAGATTTATTAATGCGTATAAAATATGAGGGCAAAATTTCTTCTAAATCACGAAGCCTTTCTTTGAGCGAATAGTGGTTGCCGCACGTATCAATGGCAATTACTTTTCTATCAAGAACAGTAATACATTCGATTTCACTAAATGTCAATTTTCGCATCTCATCATCCCGATATCCCATAATACTGTCCGCACCGGAACAACGACAAACAAGATCTTCGATCTGCCGCGTTAGAGAAGAAGGTGCATGAGCAATTGCAATTATCTTTTCTTCTGCATCTTTGTCGATAATGAGTTTGTATTTCATCGTATAGGCTCCTTACTGTTTTTTCATTTGCCTGAGGAAACAGAACACAGCTACCGCTGTTGTAAATATGCTGTACATAACAATCGGTAAAATGTGCGAAACTGCAACCTCAAAATTTCCGCCGCATAACGCTTTTTCCATTTCTACTGCATGAACAAACAGAAGTACATCCGCTATTTTTTTGAAAGTACCTCCCACAAGATTCAAATCAAACCATACACCCGAAAACCACGCGGAGAGATTTGTCAAAAGTGCTCCGCAAATGCCGCCAACCTGCTTCACGGTAAAAACACTGCCACACAAAAGTCCCAATGCAATATTAAAAATTACCATAGGAATAATGCCAACGACAGCATAAATAATATTTACGCTAATAGTCAGTCCTAAGGGAATTGCAAACAGATAACAAATCACTGTCTGCCCAATAGCAATTGGCAAAAGCGGAAGCATATATCCCAAGATAAAGTCAAAACTTGTCAGTGGCGTTGTATATAGTCTCTGCAAGAGGGCACTTTCGCGGTCTTTGGCAATCAAGGTTGCTGAAAAAAGTGTCATAAATGACAGTCCAAATATTGTTATGCCAGGAGTGAGTGTATCGATTTCAAACAGGCTCACAGGAATATTTGCTTGAATAACACTAAGAAGCAATAACAGAACTAAAGGAAAACCCAAACCAAAACCAAGATTAATAGGGTCACGCAAAATCTCTTTTGCGCATCTTTGTGACAAGGTCATCATTCTCATATTGCCGTCTCCTTTACAATAGAAACGAAGGCTGTTTCAAAATTGTTTGTTCCGACTTTCTCGGTGAGTTCTTTTACCGTTCCTACCGCAAGAAGACTGCCGCTTTTCATAATACCGATTCTATCAGAAAGCGCCTCGGCTTCTTCCATATAATGTGTCGATAGAATAATCGTCGCGTTACCTTTCAACGCGCGAATCACATCCCAGAGTTCATGTCTTGCAATAACATCCAAGCCAAGAGTGGGTTCGTCTAAAAATAGAATTTTGGGTTCACTGATTAGTGCCATAGCAATGCTAACTCGGCGTTGAAAGCCGCCTGATAGTTTTCCCGCTTTTCTATGCAAAACGGGCTCCAAAGCAAATTGAGTGGAAAGTTCTTTTATTTTCACTTCAGTTTTTTGCTTAGAAAATCCGTGAATACCACAAATCAGTTTGAGATTTTCTTTTACAGAAAGGTTTGGTGCAACTGCGGTTTCTTGAGGAGATACCCCAATTAACTGCTTTACCTGTTCTGGCTGTTTTATTATGCTATAACCACCCACAAATGCATCACCGCCGGATGGTTTTGTAAGGCCCGTTAGCATTTTTATAGTCGTGGTCTTTCCTGCACCGTTAACACCAAGCAAGGAAAATAATTCACCCCGCCCAATTTCTAAATGGAGCTTGTCAACTGCAGTTATATTTTTGTACTGCTTGACAAGCTCCATTGTTTTAATTGCTTGCATTTATGTCATCCTCCTTTTTTCTAGCACTATCATCATAGCAAATAAAAAAGAAGAAATGTTGATTTTTGTCTATTCGGTCGTATACAGTGTCTAATCGGTCATCTAAAGTCAAATTTCCTTTAACTTATAAATTGGAATTTGAATTATAGTTTATTACCATTCTTATCAAAGGTTTTTTTAAGTGCTTTTTCTGTTAAAACAATGGAAACTATTATAGAAATAATTTGTATGTTACAAAGAATAGCACCAATAGTGCCTACAACATCCTTCGAGTCGTCAACCACAAACAGCATTACAGCAACAGACAACGGTAACATTATCAAACCACTTATAAACCATATTTTACCACAATATTTATGTGCAAAAATCCAGGTGTCTTCATTTTTTATAGACATAGATGTTCTGTATCCAAATAGCATATTAATATCTTTAGGCGCAGTTTTTGAAAAATATTTACCAAAGCCTATCATAATAAATGGTACCAGTAAATCCACAATCAACATAAAAATCCAAAATCCCATAGAGAAACACCTCCACAAATTTTTACTTATTATAACATATTTTTTTATTTTTTCCACCCATATATAAATAACTTTTCTACATTATTTTATACATAAAAAACGAGGCTGATTTTATAATCAACCTCGCCATTTTTGCTTTTGCATATATTGTGTAATTACAAAAAATCCAACACATAAAACAATTTGTACAGCCGAAGATATTGGAGTTGCAAGGCCGATACGGAATAGCGACACGGGAATTATTTTACTCATTGCCCAAGAAACCGGAAGTCGCACACAAATGCCACCAATAATGCCTTGAATCATAACAAAAGTGGTTTTGCCACAACCGTAAAAATAACCCATAAAGCAAAACAGGAAGGCTGTAAGCACACAGTCGATAGCATAGGCTTTTAGATAGTCGGCGGCAGGAGCGATAATAGCGGCGTCCTTTGCGAATATTCCTGCTAGTATATCGCCGTGGAAGAATGTGAAATATCCAACAACAACACCAACCACTAATGAAGAAACAATACCGTACCACAAAGCTTTTTTAGCGCGGTCATATTTTAATGCGCCTATATTTTGAGCAACAAATGCCGACATAGACTGCATAAAGGCTGACGGAATTAGCATTATGAAAGCGCATACCTTTTCCGCAACGCCTGCGCCTGCCGATTCGGTAAGACCAAGTTCGTTAACAATGGCAAGAATTACAAGAAAAGAAATACTTACAAGCAGGTCTTGTAAAGCAATAGGCGTTCCCAATTTAAGAATAGATTTGATATGCTTAGCATTAGGACGTATGTATTTTCGTGAAAAATCAAATGGCAAATTGCGTTTTCTTATAATAAGTAGTGATAAAACCACGCTCATTGCTTGCGCAAAAATTGTAGCAATAGCGGCACCGATAGCACCCAAACCAAAAGCGGCAACAAGCAGTAAATCACCTAAAATATTCAACACACAAGCAATGACTACTGTAAGCAGTGGTATTTTTGAGTCACCAATTCCCCTAAATATACTACCAACCAAATTATATGCCACTATAAATAATGTTCCTGCAGAACAAATTGTAACATACCATACCGTGTTATCAAATGCTTCGGCTGGCGAGTGCATCATTCGTGCAAGGGCGGAAGCCGAGATAACCATTATAACCGTAACTATTAAAGAAATGATAGCAAACAGGCTGATACCACTACCAATGATCTCTCCTGCTTCTTTTTGCCTTCCGGCTCCTATCTTTTCGCCGACATATATAGTAAGCCCCATTGCAAGAGCGGTGATTACAAAAGTAAGTGTCATCATAATTTGACTGCCTGTAGATACCGCCGATACAAATACATCTGCATTATCTCCGCCAAATTGTCCAACTATAAGCAAGTCTACCGCGCCATACATTGCTTGCAAAAACAGTGCCAACAAAACAGGTAGCGCAAAGCGTATAAGCGGTGAAAATATTTTTCCTTCGGTAAAATTTTGTGCCCTATCCATAATTTATCTCCTTGAATTTCACAGGCGAATTACACATCCTGTGACGAACTCGGCAATTATAGCACAAATTATTAGTAAATGTCAATTCGGGAATGATTTTATTCTTTGTTTAATGCGACATAATTTTGACCACCAAACAAGCAGATATAATAGCACGTTTGGCGGTATAACGCCGCAAAAAAAGGAAAAAGTAAGAATAGAAACTTAACGGAGGTAAAATTATGTTTAAACACGAAAAAATGCTTTTTCACCCTGTGGCTATTGAAAATCCAAACCCACAGTATGCGGCACTGCTTCAAGAACAGCTTGGCGGCGGTAATGGTGAGCTTAAAGCGGCTATGCAGTATATGTCGCAAAGCTTTAGAATCAAGGACCCTGAAATTAAAGACCTGTTCCTTGACATCGCTGCGGAAGAGCTTGGTCACATGGAGATGGTGGCTCAAACCATCAACCTGCTTAACGGTCACGACGTTGATGCTAGTAAGGTACCACTTGGTGAAATTCAGTCACACGTACAAATAGGACTTAATCCCGGTCTTATTAACGCATCGGGTTACTCTTGGACTGCCGACTATGTAACCGTTACGGGTGATTTGTGCGCCGATTTGCTTAGCAATATCGCATCCGAACAGCGCGCAAAGGTGGTTTATGAATACCTTTACCGTCAGATTGAGGACAAAAAGGTTCGTGAGACCATCGACTTCCTCTTAAACCGTGAGGAAGCACACAACCAAATGTTCCGCGATGCTTTTAATAAGGTGCAAAATTCAGGCTCTAACCGTGACTTTGGCCCCACCAAGGCCGCAAAAATGTATTTTTCTATGTCAGATCCCGGTCCTAATGCATTTGCCACCGGTAAAACCACTCCTGTATCCTTTGATAAATAAGTTCAAAGCCGCTGAAATTTCAGCGGCTTTTACATAGATATTGAAAATAGTACCCTTTTAGTATATAATAATATTATCAAATGAAAGGATGTGGCAAAAATGGCAATCAGACTTAATGAAAACAAGGAAATTGTAGAGCGTATAAAGCAAGGACTAAAAGCAAAAGACGGCTACTGCCCCTGCCGAATACCAAAGTTGCCCGAATTTAAGTGTATTTGCGAAGAATTTAAGGCGCAGATTGCAGACCCCGATTTTGAGGGTTACTGCCATTGTATGCTATATTACAAGTCTAAAGATTGAGAGGTAAAAATTATGTTAAAAAAATTAAACAGTCAGAATTTTGAAAGCGAAATTAACGCTAATACTACACTTGTAGATTTTTATGCCGATTGGTGTGGTCCCTGCAAAATGATAGCCCCCATTGTTGAAGAAATCGCAAACGAGCGTGGTGATATTACCGTAGGTAAAGTAAATGTAGATAACGACCCACAAATTGCAATTAAATACCGAGTACAAAGCATTCCTACGCTTATTGTGTTTAAAAATGGGCAAGAAATCGACCGAATTGTAGGCTATTGTTCTAAAGAAGACATCTTGGCTATGCTTTAACTTATATAATATCAACCTAAGTTTTAATCCACACAAAAAGTGAAATTTTTGTGTGGATTTTTTTGCCTTGAATAATATAATCCCCTTAAAATAAACTATATTTAAAGGAGTGAAAATATGGACACACAAAATTTAGTAAAAAACACGCTTGATAAAATACCTATTGCATCGTCAGATGCAAAAAAAATTATAGGTCTTGTAAAACAGAACGGTAGAGTAACAGGATACCAGCTGTCTGACAACAGCATTGTGTCAAAAAGTGATGCCGTTTCTATGGCAAAACAAGGTCATATTGCGGGAGTTGGTATAGCACACCGTAAAAACCAAGAATATTTAAAATCAATACCTGACGGAAGCGAAAATAACAACCTTGGCAATCTACCAAGTGTTTCCATAAAATAAAAAAAACGCCCCTACTCATTTAATTTTGAGTAGGGGCAGTTTTTAATAATTCTTAAGTTCTTCTTTTACATCCTCTAAAAACTTTTCCCATTCGCTCTCGTTTGTTACAAAGTATTTAGGACATTCCTTACCTGTAATATCATAGTGCCTTATAACATCCTTAGCTTTGAGACCAGAGTTATCGCAAAGCCACGCCGTAAGTTTTACAAGAGAACTGTATGTAATTTCGTTAAATTTTCCCGTGCTATCGGGATGACATACCTCTATAGATATTGTATCAAGATTACGATTGTTGCTTGCATTTGATTTTTCGTCAAGAGGCACACACTGAATAATCTCTCCCTCAAGACCTATTACAAAATGCGAACACACATTAGTGTCAATCTTGTTAAAATAATCACGGTTATTTTGCGCTGTAGTATCGGGATTACCAACATAATGAATAACAATGTTGTTAATTTCTACAAGCTTTACACCCGTTCGTGCAAAGCCAATATTTATATTCTGAACATCAACATATTCGGGTACGTTAAGCGTTTTAACATTTAATTTCTTTCGTGGTAATTTGCCACCGTTTTTATATAGTGATACACAAAAGCTTCCTGCGGCAAGTAATACCGCTATAAGCAACATTATAACAATCGCCCTAATAATATGAAGGGCCAGAGTTGTCTTACCGGAAGACTCAGGTCCGTAAATCTCAATAATTCTTCCTTTGGGAACGCCGC
>JAZNSJ010000136.1:0-5816 GCA_045591155.1 Acutalibacteraceae bacterium
GGCATTTGCAGAGTGTCATAATCTTAGAACTGTGCATATTCCACCAAGCGTTACAATGATATATAGTGATTCGTTTGACGGTGTGGAAGATAATATAACGATATATTGTGCAAAGGGTTCATTTGCTGAAAGTTATGCAAAGGAATATGGAATAAATTATAAATACGAAACTTATGTAAGCTCCGGTTCATCTGCCGAAACAATAAGTTCGATTGTGAGCGAAGATGCCGTCTATGACAATATAGCCAGTAATTATCCGGTCTATCTACAAAACGAAGCAGTTGAAAATTATATCGGTGAAAATGTAAACTGTTGTACAAAAGTAATGGATTCTTATTCGAATCTTGATATTGTGAGACTGGCATTTTTAGAAGGATTTGTAAGCGGAACGGAATACATCTCGAACAAGTTGCTTTCTTATTTAGGTGTACAATCTAAAGGTGATCAATATATCGAGGATGCGACACTTGCTTTTTTGAAAGAAATTGAAAATGATGATCAGGTAATATACGATTCATGGGACGCGGTAAATTCGGCATATGGCAATTTGTCTTTTGCTTATGGCGCAAGCGAAACGATTTCAAAGTCTTTGCTTATAACCGAGTTGTCAAAGACCAGTAAAAATCTTTCAGAAGCGCAGGTGGAAAAGATTGTTAATAACGCTTATTCAAGAATTGGTGATTTTGGTATAAGCAAGGCTTTTGATGCGACAGGTAATGCATTTGATATTGTTGACTTAACAATTGCGGCATGCCAACTTTATGACGTTGAGATTGAAACGATAGACCGTTTGCAAGAAAACATACCAGCTAATTGTACTTTGTATAAAGGATTAGAAATGATAAAAGAAGACCGTAGTGAAAATGCGGCTACATATGTCATAAAAAACTTTTTGCAAAAAAAAGTTGCTTCTAAAATCGAAGACCTAATAACTAAATTTGGTAAATATTGTACAACAAAAGCTTTTTCAAAATCAACTACTGTAGGCATGGCGGTTATTTCTTTAGCAACGAGTGTTTTTTATGATTATGTATATACCGGAGTAAAAGTAACCGATATTAATGAAGCAATAATCCTAAGTGATTTTTATCTAACAACGTGCAGTGTAGTAACAAATTTACATAAAGATATAATTTATTGTCAGATAAACAATTCCGGGGTAAGTCAGAAACTTTTAGATGACTATAGATGGTTTTGGGATGTTCGTATAAAAGCTTTGGCTATGTATGCTGAAGCTTGCAGTGAGCTTGATAAAGATGGCTATGCAAGCATTTTGAGCGATTATATAAAAAATCATAATACAAGAGTCGGTTTTGATGCCTATATAAATAAGTGTGAGAATGAATTGCAAAGGGATATAGCAAGTGGAAATGTAATTTGCGGTCATTATAGAAATTATGTGGTGAACAAAGTTGCATCAACGTGCTCTACAGAAGGTTATATTGTTAACTATTGTTTGGATTGCTGCACTCAATATGTTAGTGCTACTACAGCAGTATCGGGTCATACATATAGCGCAAGTGTTGTATCTCCAAGTTGTACTACATCAGGATATACAAGGTATAGTTGTACCCAGTGCAGATATAGTTATACCGCTAATTACACAAGTGCATTAGGTCATAATTATACTACTACAGTATATGCACCAACTTGTAACACTAATGGATACACTACATATAGTTGTAAAACTTGCGCTGAAACTTACAATAGCGATTATACAGCTGCAACTGGACATACTTATACCGGTTGGGTTGCTTATTCAGATCCTACTTGTTTAGCTTATGGTAAGGTGCGTAATGTGTGCACATCTTGTTCAAACACAATTTATGCAAATACAGATGAGCTGTTAAAAGAACACACATACATTAATAATTGTGACACTGATTGTAATGTGTGCGGTACACCTCGAACAATCACGCACGATTGGCAAGATATTGAGGTAATTAGTGAAGGTGATTGCACAACCGACCGCATAGTTAACCAAAAGTGTAACGAGTGTAACCAGACTCAAACGGTTACAACTACTGCGCCGGGTCATAACAACAAAACTACGTTTGACTCTGAAAAGCATTGGACCGAATGCTCTGCTTGCGGTTTAAAATCAACCGAAACTGCCCACACAATTACCGAAACAACAACCCCAAACGGCACAACAATAAGTTGTGACTGCGGTTATGGTGTGTTTACGGCAAATGCTACTGATAATGCTGAAAATATTAATATAAGCGCAGATTCAGGCGCATTTTTACCGGGTACTGAAATAGTATTTGATTTTATAACTGAAACACATGAGCAGTTTGATGAGATAGAAAAAATAATAAAAGAAGTTAGTTTGAACTTTATGGCGTATGATATTACACCAAGTACATCATTGATTGACGGTAGTACAGCGCAACTCAGTTTTACGATACCTGAAGATTTTGGTAGTGATGTAGCGATCTACTATGTAGATATCCAAAATAACAGTTACCAAAGGCTTGAAACTACCGTTAAAGATGGCAAGGCATACGCCACAACCAATCATTTCAGTATTTATGTTTTGGTTGATGAAACGTTGGGCGAAAATACTGTTGATGAAAACTTTAAGTTTGCGGGTGCTAGCCTTACACTTACTGATAATATATCTGTAAATTATAAAGTAAGCAAAACGGCTGTAGACGGTTATAGTAATTTGTATGTTAAGTTTATGTTTGGTGGTAAAGAATATACCGTTAAAAACTATACCGTAAGCGGTGATTATTATGTGTTCAAGTTTGATAATATTTCACCAAATAAAATGAACGATATAATATACGCAACCCTTTACGGCATCAAAAACGGCACAGAATATAAGTCGGTTCAAACCGAATACAGCGTATCACAATATTGCTATAATATGCTTAGTAAATGTACCGACGATAAATATGCCGAGTTTAGAACATTGCTTGTAGACTTGCTTAACTACGGTGCGCAGTCGCAGGTTTATACAAACTATAATGTAGATAATCTTGCAAACGCGGCGCTTACCGACGTGCAAAAAGCATGGGGTACACAACAAGACCCAACCCTTAATACAGTTCAAAAGTTAGATTATGCAACAATAGAAAATCCAACAGTAAAATGGTGTGGCGGCGGACTTACCCTTGAAGATTCGGTAACAATGAGATTTATGATTGAATCCGACAGTATTGAAAATTTAAGCGTAAAGGTTGTTACAGCCGACAAAACCTATACTATTAAGGCAAGCAGTTTTAAATCAATAGGTAATAACCGATATTACGTTTACTTTAGTGGACTTAACGCTTCACAAATGAGTGAAGAGGTATATCTAACGGTATACAATGGTGATGAGGCAGTAAGTAATACAATACGTTACAGTATAGAATCATACGCATATGCAAAAGCCGGCGGTAGCGATACCAAACTCAGCGACCTTGTTATTGCAATGATGAAATACGGTAACGCAGCGTATAACTATGTGAATTAAAAAAAGGAGAAAATATAATGGAAAAGAAAAAGTTTAACGAACCTGAAATTAACGTTACACCAATTGAAGAAAATGATATTATCCGCACAAGCGGCGGCATCGAGCTTCCTGATGATATGTGGGGCTAACATGAAGCTTAAATCGACCTTAATTTCGCTTTTAATTGTGGCGATTTGCTTGTTGGCAGGGTGCAAAGAGGTGCAAAATACAAACTCTGACTACGCCGACACGTCGAGCAACGCCGAAATGATACAAAATGATAACAGCGAGCAACAAAGCACGCTTAAATTACCCGAGCAAATTTTTGATAACGAAGACGTAATAACATCTACTGATAAAAATGTAGATAACACAGCAAATACACAAGATACATCTACCCAAAACAGTAATGGTATTGAATCTTCATTTGACGAAAACTCAAGAGATGATACTGTGTCTAACGAAGATAATCAGGAAGTATCAAATGATTCCGCAGACGGCGAAATTGAAAGTCCTATAAACCAAGATGGTGAAATAGAATTACCGATTGATATGTGGTAATAAATTAATAAGGGTTGCCGTTCGGCAACCCTTTTGCTTGATAACTGAGGTGTAATAATGAAAGTACAAAAAGGATTTGTTTCGCAAAAAATATGCGATAAAACGGTGTTGGTTCGTACTGCGGCAAAAGATGGTTTTTGCGGCATAATAGAGCTTAACGATACTGCGGCAGAAATATGGAATTGTTTAGAAAAAGGTTATAATGCCCAAAAAACAGCTGAAGTCTTAACAAAAAAATATGACGTAAGTTATGAAGAAGCGCTAAAAGCGGTTAATGATTTAAGCAAAAAGATAGTTGAGTTTGGTTTAACTAATGAGGAATAGCAAAATATATTATGTTTAAAAATGAATATGAATATCTGATACATTTAATCAAATGTGCTATACATAACACACAACCTATAGAAAAACCTAATAACATATCTTTTGAGTGCGTTTTTGAGGTTGGTAAACTTCACGAGGTTGCAAACATTGCCTTTGTTTCGGTAGAAAAATTGCACGATAAGCCAAATGATAAGCTTTATAATAAATGGAAAGTGCAGTTTGCTTTATCAATACAGCGCAATGCAAACCAAATGGCAGCGCGTGATATGATTGTTAACGCTTTAAATGAACAGGGTATAAGAACATTAGAACTACAAGGTACTATTATAAAAAAATTGTATCCATATGCTTTTTGGCGCAATATGAGTGATATAGACTTTGTCGTTGATAAAGAGAATCTTTTAAAAGCCGAAGTAGTATTGCAAAAAATGGGTTGTGTTACCCAAAGACACGGTGATTATGATATATCTGCCTATACAAAACCTAAAATAGCAATAGAACTGCATAGCGATTTTTTTGATCCTAATACGGAATTTTATACAAAGATAACAAATCCATTTAAAAAAGCCGTACTATCAAGCAACTGTATGCTGTATATAGCCGATGAAACGGATGTGTTTTTATATAATGTTTTGCATTGCATAAAGCATTTTCGTGGAAAAGGCACCGGAATTAGACGATTACTCGATATATACCTTTTGAATAATGATGTTTTACCAAACATAGATAAGCACGCAGTTTTTGAGTTTTTAACATCACTTGATTGTAAATGTGATTATGATAATTTGTCGGCAATTGCACAGGAGTGGTTTGATAAAGATGGCGCAAAAACAAATCTTGACCATATAAAAAGTAAAATTTATAAAGCAGGCACACACGGAACTTTTGACGTGCGAATGCTAAATGAATATGATAAGTCAAAAATAAAAGTTGGTTTAAAATTCAGAACGATTATTTCTCTGATTTTCCCTGCAAAGAAAAATATATATGATGCGTATGAATTTTGCGCAAAACACAAACTCCCAATTTTTATTTGTTGGGTATATCGGTGGGAGTGTTTGCTGTTTGTTGGCAAAAAGCGAAAACATGCGATTGAAATTATTACTAAAATAAAGCGATTAAAAATAAAATGAACCGTCTTATCGTGTGATAAGACGGTTCATTTTTTATGAATTATTTATTCTGTGCTTCGTATTTTGCAACAGCCGCTTTAATTTTATCGGCAGGGTCAAGCAATTTGCTTATAGAGTTATCGTTGTTAAGTGTTTCAACAATAAGTGCGATATACTTTGACATATTTACACTGCAGTACCACTCACGAGAGAGAAGATCAGGTGTTTGGTAGATAAGGTTGGTTGTAAACACCTTATCGATAAGACCGTTTTCATAATACTCGTCAAACTTTTCAAGACCTTCAACAAAAAGACCAAAGGTAGAGAATACAAATATTCTGCCTGCGCCCTTTTCTTTAAGTTTTGCGGCGATG
>JAZNSJ010000137.1:0-3215 GCA_045591155.1 Acutalibacteraceae bacterium
GACCTGCCCTTCCAGGTCATTGCCGCACCGCGGTATGCCAAGGGGTTACCTATGACATCGTAAGTGATATCTTCACCGTCATACTCGGTGAGAAGGTCCCTCCATGTGGTGACATCTGACAATGAAGATGACGAATAGACATAGTCGTATGCTTTTATTAAATCAGCCTCTGCGGGAGTTGCTGTTGACGCACCGGAAAATACCCACTTCAAGGCTATATTGCCCCAGGCATCATACTTATATCTTACAGTCTGATTCAGATGCTCATTCTGCTCAATGACAAGGCGGTTAAATGCATCATAAGTATATAAAATGTCTGTTGATACGCCTGAAACGGTAGTAGTTTTTCTTGTTATATTACCGTTGGAGTCGTATGCGTAAGATACAGTACCCTGAGCAGTGTCGGCAAAGGCTTCATTCTTGACACGGGTGGTTGCCATTTGCGCTGTGTCATAATAAGTATATGTTTTTTTCGGCGCAATGGTATGAGAAATGCTGCTGAGTCTGTTAAGAGCATCGTATGTATACATACCTGAGCCCAAAGCGCCCGTATAACCCAACGGCAGATTGTCTGTGCCGTAGGTATAAATCATAGCAGAATATGAATTACCTGCATTTACGCCGATAAAATCAACATTGTTGTTATCGTCATACCTGTAGCCTGAGGAATATATGTGCGTGTTTGTGCTTGTGTCCGTTACCGATTCACGAACAAATCTGCCCAATGCATCGTATGTGAACAGATGCGCTTCTTCTCACAGCGGCAGTTTGCGATAAAACTGCCGCCGGATTTAGTTGTTAGTTGTCAATTGAAGAAAACGTCCCCTGTCTTTTCTTATTTTGTAATTAAAAATATTGTTCCTATAAAAATAAGAAGCAATCCCAAAATAAAGATTGGTATTAACCTTTTCAAAAAACTTCTTTTTTCAGGTTTCTGAACATAGCCAATTATAATTGCTATAAATGTTGATAAGAAAAATAAAATAATGCCAATAACAACAAAGATAAAAGAGATTTCTTGAAAGATAATATTAACAGATAATTCTAAAGAACATCTATAAATAATTAATGCAATAACTGTAAAAATCCAAAAAGGAAAAATCCAGATGCTTTTATTTTGTGGTTTATTTTTTTTGATTGAAAAAAAAGAATAAACAAAAAAACAAAGAATTGCCAGTAACACTAATATATAGGCACCAAACGAGATTATATTAATTAGATTCATCGTGATTTTTTCCTCATTTCAAATAATATTGTTTTACCTTATCTTCAATAATTGGAATAACAAACCCAAGAACTGTAACACCTACAACACCGACAGCTACTGGCCATTCAAATATACCAACTACCGCAGTGATTCCAGCAGCAGCAAGTATTTCTATCCCTGTAAAAATTATGCTGATATTTGTGGATGTCCAAAATGAATCCATATCATCTTTATATGTATTATAATCCCAAACGACATTTACTGCATCAACTAAAAGTGAAAACAATCCAAATTTATCAGAGACAAATCCAAAAGCCTTAGAAATATCATCCAAACTATTATTTAGACCTAGGCTTGCATTTTGAATTATAGCGTTCAAGATATCATCATAGTAGGAAATTACCCCTGTTTCTGTTAAGGACACAATATAATCAATAGTTTCTAATGTCTTATCATCATAATATCTTGCCGGCGAATTATTAACATCACTAATAAAACCAACAGCTGTTTCATAAAACTGTGTTAATGCTGACATTGAAAAACAACCTGTAGGATCAATATTAGCAATTGGATTACAGTTTGCATAAGCAAAAAGATTAATTACAAAATTATTGTTAGATGTAATCATTCCATCCGCATTAATGAATCTGCAAATCTCAGGGTCATAATATCTTGACTGAAGATAATACCAACCTGATTCATTATCGTAGACATAGCCACGGTATCTTATGGAATTTTGCAACCATATACCGTCGGTTGCGGTAATATCCGTACCGCTTGCGTTGGTTATTGAAAGAAGGTTGCCCCAACTGTCATAGGTGTATTTTGCAAGGAGATTGCCCGACAGATCGAAGATACCCAGTACATCGCCGAACATGTTTGAAAGCACACCGTAATTTGTAGTTGTTCCGTTGGCATCAACTTTCTTTATACCACTGAGATTTCCGCGTGAATCGTAGGTATAGAACAAATCATACTGCGAGCAGGTCTCACTCATGAGTTTGCCTTCGACATAGTAGTAATAGTACACTTCGCCGTCGTGCAACTTCATTGTTCTGATTCCCGATGAATCGTAGGCATAAATTGCCGCAGAATCTGAGTCGTAGAAGCCTGTGAGATTTCTGCCTTCCCAGAGCATAGTTTTGCCGCGGTATGTGGTGGGATTGCCTATGTTGTCGTATACGATTGCTTCACCGTCATATTCGGTCAGCAAATCATCCCATGCCATGTCATCCATTGATGAAGAATAGACATAGTCATAACTCTTTATCAGATTAGACGACGAGGGTGTGGCAGTGGAATATCCGCTGTAGACCCACTTCATGGCAATATTGCCCCATGCGTCATATTTGTATTTAATTGTCTGATTCTGCTCATGATTCTGCTCAACTATAAGGCGGTTGAGTTCATCATAAGTATAGATATTTTCATATCGGCACGTAACACCGTTAACCTGATATGTCAGAATCTTTTTGGTGATGTTTCCGTTTTTGTCATATTCATAGGAAACACTGCCGATGCTGTTGTCGTTGGAAATCTCATTTTTGACGAGGGTGGTTGTCTGAAGATTGGCAATGTCAACATATTCATAAGTCCAATCGGCAAATTTTGCATTCGTTACATTTGTAAGTCTGTTTAATTTATCATAACCGTATGCACCTATACCGCCTGCACCCGAATATCCCTGCGGAAGATTATCTGTGCCGTAGGTGAAGGTCATTGTCGAACCCGATTTACCCGAAGTAACACCGATACGGTTGATGTTATTGTTTACATCATAAGCATAATCAGCTGCAAAGACGAGTTCGTCAGAGGATGTGTTATACACAGACTCACGGAGAAATCTGCTCAATGAATCGTATGTGAAAAGATGCTTTTGGGAATTGCGGCATTTCCAAGAAAGAAAAGCTGAGCGTGATCAATAACAATATAAAAAAGCGTGGATTGGAAGCTTTGTATGAGGACGAATAAAACTGCTACTGTCAGTAGTGGAGCATCTGTAGTTTCT
>JAZNSJ010000138.1:0-11875 GCA_045591155.1 Acutalibacteraceae bacterium
ACTTATTATGTAAACCACACAAAATGTATTGTTATATCTATTATGTAAACCACAATTTGTTGTAAATTGCCCCTTTAAAAAATATTTTTTTATGTTATAATTAATTTAAAAACTTATCGGGGTGTGTATATATGAAAAAAACAGTTGTTATTACGGGGGCGTCTAAGGGTATTGGCGCTGCCATGGCAATATTATTTGCAAGAAAAGGATATAATGTTGTAATAGGTTATAACGAGTCGTATCAGCTTGCAAAAATGCTCTCCTCTTCCCTACTTTCACAAGGTTATAGTGTAATGCCGATTAAGGTTAATGTTACAAATAAATTAGAAACCGACCTACTTATAAAAGAAACAGTTTACAAATTTGGCTCGGTTGATGTGCTAATTAACAATGCTGGCGTGGCTTTTAATGGGCTTATTACCGATACACAAGAATTTGACTCAGACCGTGTTTTTGATGTAAATTTAAAAGGTGCTTTTAACTGTTGTCGTTCTGTAACACCTACTATGGTAAATCAAAAATCGGGTAAAATAATTAATATATCGTCAATGTGGGGGCAGATTGGCGCGTCGTGCGAGGTTGCATATTCAGCCGCAAAGGCAGGCGTAATTGGTCTTTCAAAAGCGCTTGCAAAGGAATTGGCGCCAAGTGGTATAACTGTTAACTGCATTGCCCCAGGTTTAATTGATACTAGTATGAACGCTAATATAAGTGTAGAAGATCTTAATGCTTTTGTAGAGGATATTCCAATAGGTCGTATGGGTACAGCTGAGGATATAGCCGAAACAGCATTATTCTTAGCGTCAAGTGGCGCTGACTATATAACAGGTCAGGTGCTTGGTGTTAACGGTGGATATGTTGTATAAGAACATTATTTAAGGGGTTAAATGTATGAAGCTTATTTTTAAACAAAAAATGTTTTCTTGGTTTGACAGCTACGATATTTATGACGCATATGACAATAGCGTTGTTTATACTGTAAAAGGTCAGCTTTCTTGGGGACATTGTTTTAAAATATTTGATGCAAGCGGCTTTGAGATTGCAACTGTAAAGCAAAAGATATTTACTTGGCTGCCTAAATTTGAACTTTATTACGGTGATCGATATGTAGGTTGTATAAGCCGAGAATTCTCGTTTTTTAAACCAAAATACAACATTGATTTTAACGGTTGGCACGTGGAAGGTAATTTTTTTGAATGGGATTATAAAATCGTAAATTTTAATGGCGCCGAAATTGCTACTATATCAAAGGAGCTTTTTAACTGGACCGATACATATTCGATAAATGTTTATAACCGCCAAGACGCATTAAACGCGCTTATGCTGGTTATTGCAATTGATGCGGAAAAATGTTCAAGGAATAATAATTAATAAATTTAAAAGGAGGCATCTTCAATGCAAAACATTATAATTAGGAAATTTGAAAGCAAAGATGCCGAAGCAGTATCGGCATTGATTGCCAAAACAATGCGTACTACAAATATTAATGACTATCCTTCTGATATTATAGAAAGCGTAGTTAACCGATTAACACCCGACAATATAATTCAGCGTGCTAGTTGGATGCACTTTTATGTTGTGTGTGATAATGAAATTGTAATCGGTTGCGGCGCTATCGGTTCTTATTGGGGAAAACTCGACGAAAGCTCACTTTTTAATATATTTGTTTTACCTGAATATCAAGGTAAAGGTATAGGCAGAAAAATTATTGAAACATTAGAACAAGATGAATACTTTTTACGTGCAAAAAGAATTGAAATCCCCTCTTCTATAACCGCAAATGAGTTTTATAGGAAATTGGGATATGATTACAAAAACGGTGTAAAAATCATCGACGATGAACAGCATATATTAATGGAAAAGTTTAGATAAAAAAGACAGGATTTAAAAATCCTGTCTTTTTTATTCAGCTATTTCTGCTATCGTCACACCATTTTCGCCTTCGCCGAAAAGTCCTACGCGGAAGGTTTTTATATTGCGATGATGACGTAGATGTGATTGTACGTTCTTACGAAGCGTTCCTGTGCCTTTTCCGTGAATAATGGTAATTGTACCTATTCCTGCCAAAACCGCCTCATCAATGTATTTATCAAGCTCTAAAAGTGCTTCATCGGTAGCAAGACCGCGAATATCGATTTCGCCCGATACATTGCGGTCGGCACGCGATGTAATACCGGACACATTTCGCTTTTTAGGCGCTTCGGTTGATGGTGCGTTTGATTTCTTTAATTTGCACTCGT
Organism: Acutalibacteraceae bacterium; assembly: GCA_045591155.1. Taxonomy (GTDB): domain Bacteria; phylum Bacillota; class Clostridia; order Oscillospirales; family Acutalibacteraceae; genus UBA737. The sequence continues at coordinate 2,241 of JAZNSJ010000138.1, forward strand.
CAAAGCCTACCCACATTTTCATAGAGCCCGACATAACGTAAAGTCGTTTTTTGTCTTCCTCTACTTTAACGACGGTAGCATCGCGATTAAAGCTTGTAAGAATTACAATATCATTTATCTTTGGAGCTTTTTTTAACCCCTCACCCGTATTATTTTCTACAACGGGGTTGGCAGTGTCTTCCATTTGTGATAACGAACTCTTGTAATCACGGCGAGCTTTATCAACGTTTTGAGCCGCGTTTTGAGCATTAAGCTGCTTTTTCATTTCTTCAAGCTCATTAAGTAGTTGCCCTGATTTATAACGAGTGCTTTCAATTATTGCAGCAGCCTTCTCGCGCGCTTGTTCGATTAGTTTGTCTTGTTTTAGTTTAAAATCGTGTTCTGCTTGGTCGCTGCGTTTTTTACTTTCGAGCATTTGAGCACGTATTTTAGATATTTCGCGGCGGTCATTTTCAGCATCCTGACGCGCTTTTTCAAGGCTTGCAACAACGTTTTCAAACCTGAGATCATCTTCTGTTAATTGTTCATTTGCAAGAGTGATAATTTCATCACTCAGTCCTAAGCGCCTTGAAATTGCAAATGCATTTGAGCGACCGGGTTGACCTATTATAAGATTGTATGTGGGCTTTAGAGTTGTAACATCAAATTCACAGCTAGCATTCTGTACCCTATCGGCATCAAGAGCATAGGCCTTAAGTTCGGGATAATGGGTTGTGATAACCGTTTTAACTCCTTTTTGCAATAATGTCATCAGTATTGATTTTGCAAGCGCGGCGCCTTCTACAGGGTCGGTACCTGCGCACAACTCGTCAAACAAAACAAGCGAATTGCTGTCACAATCATTCAATATTGAAATTATATTCACCATATGTGACGAAAAGGTTGAAAGTGACTGCTCTATGCTTTGCTCATCACCAATATCGGCAAAAATTTTGTTAAAAACAGCGATTTCACTGTTATCATCACAAGGTATCATAAGTCCTGACATTGCCATAAGGCACATAAGACCCGAGGTTTTAAGTGCTACAGTTTTACCGCCGGTATTTGGACCTGTAATAATAAGCGTATCATATTCCCCACCTAATTTCACCGTAATTGGCACTACGGTTTTTTGATTTATTAGAGGGTGTCTAGCTCGTTTGAGGTAAACAAAGCCTTTATCGTTGATTTTAGGCATAATTGCACCCATTTTGTAGGCAAGTTTAGCCTTTGCAAAAATTAAATCAAGCTCTATAAGGGCATTATATGACAATTTTATGCTGTCGGCAAACTCGGCGCAATTAGCAGAAAGCTCAGCTAAAATGCGATTGATTTCATCCTCTTCTTTTGATTTTAAAACTCGAATTTCATTATTAACCTCTACTACAGACATCGGCTCTATAAACAAGGTTGCGCCACTTGAAGATGTATCGTGAATAATGCCTGATATTTCGCCCTTGTGTTCGGCCTTAAGAGGCACTACGAATCTACCGTCACGTTGGGTGATAATTGTATCTTGCAGATATTTTGAAAGCTGACCGCGAACTATTTTATCAAGATTTTCACGTATTTTGGCGCTTTTTGATGTTATTTTACGGCGAATATCGCAAAGTGTACTTGAAGCAGTATCGGCAATTTCATCCTCAGATTTAATGCAAAAACTAATTTTTTCTTCTAAAAATTTGTTAGGAACAAGCGCGTTAAATAAATAGTCAATAGCTGTTTCTTTTTCGGCGGATGAATTATCGCGCCAAGCCTTTACAGAGCGTATAACTCGCAGTACATTAGCAACCTTTAATAGTTCTCCTGGGGTAAGTGTAGCACCCAAAGCCGCACGCGAAAGCTGTGACATTATATTTGTGATACCACCAAAAGATGGTGATGTAAATTTAGAGATAAGCAAATAAGACGACTCGGTTTTGGTTAAATTTGTTTTAACTATATTTACATCGGTTTCTGGCACTATTGACAGCGCCAAATTATACGCATCTTCACTTGCGCATTCATTAGCCAATTTTAGTAAAACGGAATCAAGCTCGAGCGTTTTTGCATGTTTTAAAATATCATATTTCATATAATTCCTCGTAAGAATTCAAGTGTTGTAAATTTATGTTCTGTCTGGTATGTAATATATCGCTCTGAAAGTAATGATAATTCTTTTGCCGCTTCATCGGGTATTTCAAAAGAATAAAGCGATTCAAATTTTGAATAAACAATATGTCGCATTGCCTGTAAAACAGTAAGTGTTACCGATATGCAGTTTACTTTTTTACAATCGTTACAGTAGAGTGTTCCATCTTGAAGATTAAAATACATAACCGCATCTTCAAATTTACCACAACCTTCACAGGCAACAAGATTTGGCGCGTAACCCGCAATAACTGCTACTCGAAGTTCGGTTATTGCCTTAATAAGCTCGGATGAGCGTTTGTTTTGGGTAAGAAAATGCAGCGAATTTAGTATAAGGCGCAAAAACTCCTCTGATTCATTTTCGTAAGGTCTAAATACATTGCACAATTCACAAAAATATTGCGCTATTGTAAGGGTAATAATATCACTCCCGGCGCCAAAAAACAATTTGTTTATTGATGCCTCGGTTACTGTGTATGTATCGCCTTTTGATTCGAGGGTAAAGCTTGAAAGCGCAAGTAAACTTGTAGCTGAGCCACGTTTGCTTTTTATGCTTTTTACACCTCGTACAAAGGCTGTAATAACGCCTAAATCACGTGTGATTATTGTAATCATACGGTCGTTATCCCTTATACTCGTTTCCTTTATCACAAGGCCATCGGTCGTAATACGCAGTTTCCTCACCTCTGTAAAATTGTTGCTCATTTTTACTGGATTTATAGTTTAAATAATCTTTAGGATTACCTGTAATTAAAAATTTTAGCCACGCTTTATTTTGCATCATAATATCAACCTCCACAAAAATATTGTTTGGTTTAAGTATGATATTATGGTAGGTAATTTTAACTAATTTATATTATCAAGACCAAATGTATGTATTAGTCCTTGACGATTGCGCCAATCTTCTTTAACCTTTACCCATAGCTTAACCGACGCCTTAATACCAAAAAAGTTTTCAATATCCTTTCTTGAATAAGTACCAATGCGTTTTAGCATTTCGCCACCTTTACCGATTATGATACCTTTGTGTGAATCTTTTTCGCAGTATATAACGGCATCAACATGTAAAACAGGTTCGCCGTTTACAGTGTCGGTTTCATAAAATTTTTCAAGGTCAACTGCCACGCCGTGTGGCACTTCTTTTGAAAGACAACGAAGTAGCTTTTCTCGTATCATTTCGGCAACCATAACCTTTTCGGGCTGGTCTGTAAAATCATCACATGCAAAAAAGTGTGGTGACGGTTTTGAATACTTATTTATTTCCTGGAGCAATATTTGAACACCATCGCCACTTTTGGCGGATAGTGGTATAACAGCATCAAAATCATAAAGACGTGAATATGCTGTGATAATACCAAATAAATCTTCTTTTTCTTTAAGCAAATCAATTTTATTGATAGCAAGAATACATTTTAATTTTTTTGATTTAACCGTTTCTATCAATGCTAATTCTGCGGGTGGTAGATTATTAAAATCAAGTTTAAAATCAGGGCAAGCATCAATTACAAGAATTGCAGCGTCAACATCACTCATACCGTTTTTGACAGCCTTTATCATACTGTCGCCTAATAGGTTATGAGGCTTATGAAAACCAGGTGTATCAATAAAAACAAGCTGCGTACTACCATTTGTTACTACACCCATAATTTTAGTGCGTGTGGTTTGTGGCTTGTCCGATACGATTGCTATTTTTTGCCCTACTATTTTATTTACAAGTGAGGATTTGCCAACGTTTGGACGACCAATTATAGTTATAAATGCAGATTTTTGTTCCATTTTTACACCTTTAAACCTTTGTTATTGCAAGACCTAATTTTTTAAGAATAGCCTCTTCTTTTTCACGCATAACGGTTTTTTCCATACCGCCGTTTATATGGTCGTATCCAAGTAAATGCAGCATTGAATGAACGGTTAAATAACCAATTTCACGACGTAATCCGTGACCAAAAAGATCGGCTTGCGCAAGTGCATGGTCTATAGAAATCACCACATCTCCAAGCATCTTATTATTTGTTTCAGGATTAGTGTCGTAAACACCGTTTTCGCCAAGCGGAAAAGATAGAACATCTGTAGATTTATCAATGTTTCTAAACTGATTATTGTATTCTTTTATTTGTTCATCGTTGACAAAGGTTACGTCAACCTCTGCATTATCGGGAAATTTTTCTTCAATTAAAGTAGCAATACAAGCCTTACGAACAAGTAGCTTTGTGCCTACGGGTATTGCATTATCACGTTGTGCATTTGTTATATTAACCTTTACCTTCATTTTTTTCACCGCTTCTTTCATAAGCTTTAATAATTTGTTGCACAAGTCGATGGCGAACAACATCCTTGCCGCTTAGTTGTGCAATTGCTATATCATCGATTCCTTTAAGTATTTTAACCGCCTGCTTTAGTCCGGATTTTTTATCACCAGGAAGATCAATCTGAGTAATATCACCGGTAACAACCGCCTTTGAATTGAATCCCAAACGTGTTAAAAACATCTTCATTTGCTCTTGTGTGGTATTTTGTGCCTCGTCAAGAATAATAAAGCTGTCATCAAGTGTTCTACCGCGCATATAAGCAAGAGGCGCAACCTCTATGTCGCCGCGTTCCTGACATTTTTGAAAATTTTCGGCGCCTAGCATATCATAAAGTGCATCGTAAAGAGGCCGCAGATATGGGTCAACCTTTTGTTGTAGGTCGCCCGGTAAAAAACCAAGCTTTTCGCCTGCCTCTACGGCGGGTCGTGTAAGTATTATTCTATTAATCTGTTTTGCGCGAAATGCATTTACAGCTAAAGCTACAGCAAGATAGGTTTTACCTGTACCTGCAGGACCCACGCCAATAGTAACAGTGTTTTTTTGAATTGCTTCAACATAACGACGCTGACCAAGTGTTTTTGGTTTTATTGGTTTGCCTTTTGAGGTAACGCAAATGCAGTCTGCATCAGTAAGACGAGAGATTTTATCATCCTCATCATCCTCGACCATATTTATAACATAATCTATATTTTGTGCAGTTAGAGTTTCACCTTTATTAATGATTTCAAGCAGACAATTTATAGCACGTGATGCATTTGTTACATTAACAGTTTCGCCAATAATTTTTAATTGACCAGAATGTGATGTTATTGCAACATTATAACGATTTTCGAGCCTTTTAATATTTTCGTCAAGATTACCAAAAAGATTAACAAGCTGTTCGACACGTTCAATATCAATAAGCAATTCCATTAATTTTACTCCTATGGTATATAATCCATATTATTATATACCGAAAGTATAGTAAAAGTCAATTTTCTTTGCTTAATAAAATATCGTCCTGTATTGCAATATTTTCTTCACAAGCATACGTAATTTTAAGCAAAATTCCTTTATTGGTATATATAATTTCCTCATTAACTTGAGTAGCATTTATAAAATTAAAATCTTCAACCTGCTTTTTAATATCGTCGTACAACTTATTTTTAAGTGTGATCTCATCATAAGTAATTTTGTTTTTTTGTGTTATTTTATATTGCTCGGTAGCAATTTTTATAGGTATCGCTTTTTTAAAAAGTGTTAAATTTTTAATATGAGTGGTATATAAAAACGGTTTTTTAACACTACCTAAATACAATGGTATTTTAATATTGAAAATTTGTAGTGTGCGGTGTTTAATAATTTCTCCTGTTTCTTGCTCTATAAATTGTGTGAATTCACCATTTACAGAAAAAACCCTTTTGGTTTCGGCAATTACCTTACCGTTTGAATGAACAAAAAGCGTACTCGATAAATTTTGAACAATACCCGACACAAGCAAATCACCCTTTGATACGGTATCCCCTACCTTAACCGATATATTACCAGAGGTTACATCAATTCTTTTAATTTTGCCATCTGCTATAGCTTTTAAATTTGATGGAGTTTGTCTTTCTTCCCTGTCAGAAAGCACTGTTTCGCTGATATTTACCGTGAGTACACATCCTTCAACATTTATAGAACACCAAGCAATACCATTTTGTATTAGCTGTAGGCGTTGCGCATCATATTTATTATTAATTTTTGTTTTTAAAATACCCTCATATATGCCAATTTTTTTACAAGATAAAATTATTTGTTGTGATGTTAAAGTATTATTACCTTCAATCCTTATAATCCAAATAAAATTTGAAAGAAAAAATAAAAGAAATGCAAAAATTGCAATTCCAACAGTAAAACCTATACGTTTTTCATACTTTTTAAGATAAAAATTAACGCCATATTTTTTTATAATTTTTATTTTACATTTAATACCACGTCTAATTTTGCGCAGTTTATAAAAGTTTTTCGCTAAGATATTGCCGTATATACATCCGTTTTTATAGGTTAAATTCCAAATGTTTATGTTGTTTGCAGCTGCGCGGTTTAATATTTGCTCAGCAAATTCACCCTGTATTTTTATTGTTAAATATCCTGTTAAAAAGCGCCAAAGCCATATCATATTATCACCTAAACACAAAATTCAATTGAACCAACAGTACCTTTTATAACGATTTTTTCATCATCAAAGGCAGTAATTAAAAATTTTGTTCCAAATATATTTAAAAAACCTTTTTTAAGTTTTAATTTAATATAATTTTCTTGATAATCTACAATGCTTCTACAATCTTCAATTATAATTTTTTTGTTTGAAAAAATTTCTATATGTGAACCGTTTATAATTTCACTGTTTAAAATTTCATCATAATTATTAATAAAATAAAACTTATTTTTCTTTGACGACTTAAATTTAAATTTTGCCAAAATAATGCATCCCCTTGAAAAAATAGGCTAACAAATTTGTAACTAATTTAAGATATGAAAAAATTATTATAATAATTCAAAAAAGCATATAAATTATTGGTGGTGGTTTTATGACAGTAAAATCAAAGGTTAGCACCTTGTGCTTGGCAATTTTTATGATTATTTTAATAATTACTTTACCCGATATTTCAAGCAGCGGTGTGTCGCGGGGTCTTATAATATCAGCAAATGTAATAATACCCTCACTATTTCCGTTTATGGTTTGTGTTTTAATGCTTATTAAAAGCGGAATAAAACTTAATAACAAAACAGTAAACCAAATATTGTATAAAGTTTTTGGTCAAAATTTTGATATGTTTTTTGTTTTTTTATTATCTATGATAGGCGGGTATCCTGTTGGCGCAAAATTAATAAACGAACTATATTCTCAAGAAACCATTGATAAAAAAACAGCTAACATAATGCTTACATACTGCGTAAATGCAGGTCCTGCATTTATAATTTCTGTTGTGGGCGGTGTTTTTTCGTCACAAAAAATCGGTATAGTCTTACTTGTTTCACATATTTTATCTTCATTTTTAATAGCATTGTTGTGCAGTAAAAAAAATAAAAAAAATATTTTTTGGAATAAAAAAAACATAAAAATTCAAAAAAATTTTTCAGAAAATTTTGTAGAAAGTGTTGCTGATGCCAGCGGCTCGATGCTTAGCATTTGTAGCTTTATTATATTGTTTTCGGTAATAAATTCATATCTTGATTACTTTTTTTGTAATATGCCAATTATAAAGTATATATCTATTTTTACAGAAGTAACATCTGCAGTGGTAAAATGTAAAAATTTATATTTAGTTTCATTTTTACTTGGCTTTTCAGGACTATCAATTTGGTGTCAAATTTTTGCAATATCAGGAAAAAGGAAAATTAATATAATAAGCTTTGTTATCGGCAGAATATTGCATGGTACAATAAGCGTTATTATAACAAGATTTTTAGTATATATTTTTAAAATTAAAGTATACACATTTAGTAATAATGTTAATTTAAATAATAAATTTTATTATTCTAATATAACTTTATTTATTTCAATGTTGATTATGATTATTGTATTGTTTACATTTTTTTGTTCAAAAAATAATAGTGGAAAAATAATAAATGATGTGTTATAATACCTAATCGGAGATGATATTATGGCTCTTAAGGGTTTTAACAATAAATTACAAAAATCTTGCCTGTGGTGTATACACGGTAGAAAATCAGATTATTGCGATGATATTTTTTGTAAAAAACACGGTGTAACCACCCGTGCTGATGCTTGTCGCCATTATAAATACGATCCACTAAAACGCACACCACAAAAACAAACTACCTGTGGTAATTTTACCAAAGAAGATTTTATACTTTAAGCAGCTTAAAATTTATAAGAAAGGAGACGCCGTTTTGGAAAACACAAAAACTATTGCTACCAATAAAAAAGCCTTTCACGAATATTTTGTGCTTGAAAGCTTTGAAGCAGGCATCTCACTTTCGGGTACTGAGGTTAAATCAATAAGAGCGGGAGGCGTTAACCTAAAGGACTCATGGTGCACAATTGACGACAGTGAGCTTATTATTAAACAGATGCACATAAGTCCTTATGACCACGGCAATATATTTAACCGTGAGCCAAAGCGTGACCGCAAACTTCTTATGCACAAGCGTGAAATAATGCGCCTATTTGGAACTGTTAAGCAGCAAGGTCTTACCCTTATTCCCCTATCCATTTACTTTAAGGGTTCACTAGTTAAAGTTCAGTTAGGTTTATGTAAAGGTAAACAGTTGCACGATAAGCGAGCAACCGCTGCAAAACGCGATGCAAATCGTACAATTGACCGCGCATTAAAAGAACAAAACCGATAAATATATGGGTCCGTAAAGGTTTCGACAGGGATTTTGAACTATTGGAAGCGAGCAGCGGTGCGGAACCGCTTTAAAATCCGCAATTTAAAATTAACTGACAACAATAAAGTTGCACTTGCTGCCTAATTAGGCGGCCGTCTGACCAAAGAGCACCGCGACTTTGGAAGGGCGTCATTTAGCGGTAAATGTGAACAGTGGTTTGTTCCAACTGCTGTCATAAAGTAGGAACTACCGATTATAATGGTTTGATTTTTGTCTGTTATATAAGGAAAATTTAAACAAAAATCTGCGCTCGGAGATGCCGATAGGAATAGATTTTTGGACGCGGGTTCGATTCCCGCCGGATCCACCAAAATCGACAAGGTTCGACAGAGCCTTGTCGATTTTACTTATTACCTCTTCACTATTCACTTTTCACTGTTCTCTTATGGGTCGATTTTGGCAAGTAATAAGTAAGAAGTAATAGTGTATATGTTGAATGTGTCAGTGTACGTGTTAAAATTCCACGAAAAGATTCTGAAGAAATAGTATCTTTTATAACCGGATGGATGGTGTTTCCTAACGGTCATATTCAATTAACAACACCCGCTTATTCCAGAAAAACCGACTTGTATCACACAAGTCGGTTTTTCAATGAAATTCGCATTCGTCGAGTGAAATATTACTTCGTAATATGAAATAGCTTCGCTATGAAATATTTGCTTTGCAAATATTAAAAGGCGAATTTTATTTCACATTTTTGCGCGAGCAAAAATATTTCATAATCCGCAAGGATTATTTTACATCGAGCATAAACGAGATATTTCATTCGTTTGTTTATTATTTTTGAATTTATTTATTCTCACGCACACCTGCATACTTTTTAAGTTCTTTTATAAT
>JAZNSJ010000139.1:0-4835 GCA_045591155.1 Acutalibacteraceae bacterium
TTCATCATACAAAATATAGCCGATACCCACATCCAAAACTCTGCCCCTGGGCCACCTAGTGCTACAGCGCCCGCCACACCTACTATGTTACCTGTGCCCATTGTAGCCGACAACGCCGTGCTTGCCGATTGTAACGGGGTCATTTTATTACCATCTTTATTTTTGCTTTTTTTAAAAAAGGTTTTAAACGCCGCCTTAAAAAATCTTATTTGAAAAAAGTTTGTGCGTAGAGATAAAACAACCCCTGTAAAGAAAATCAGTAGCAACGTTGGTGTTCCCCACACCAGAGAATTAATTTTGTTAAACACATTTAGCACGCTTTTACCCACCAAAATAAAAAATTTTTTAAATTTTTGAAATTAACTATTGATTTTATAAAACTTTTGTGCTATTATACTATGGCGGTTTAAAAAGCCGCACACATTTTAATATGTTTTGCGCCGGTAGCTCAGTTGGATAGAGCGTCTGGCTACGGACCAGAAGGTCATGGGTTCGAATCCTCTTCGGCGCGCCAAAAACAAAGTTCATCCTTTAGGATGGGCTTTGTTTTTTTGTGTTATGTTTGAGGATTCGAAAAGCACGGTTTTCCTGTTAAGGAAAATTGCAACCTTTCGGGGAACGGTTGCAAAGTGCGTGGGCGTGTCGGGGGCGTTGCCGCCGAGCGAATCCTCTTCGGCGCGCCAAAAAAAGTCGCATTTGTGCGGCTTTTTCTTTTTTTCTCTTCTTTCTTCACTGCTCTCTTTTCACTTTTCTCTTAAAAAACTGAGACTTTTCCAGTGAAGAGATAAGAGAGAAAAGATAAAAGAAAATGTGCTTTGCTTCGCAAAGCGTTGAATATAAATCCAAGTTGTGCTATAATTAAAATAGATGTGATACGAATGAGCAGTCCGCTACTTGAAAAATCTCTTGATTTTGCAACAAAAATAGTTTTATTTTACGAAGATTATTCTAAAACAAAAAAAGATACAACAATCGCGAAACAACTGCTACGTTCGGCTACGAGTATTGGTGCTAATATAAACGAAGCGGTTTTTGGAAACATTAAGGCGGATTTTATATCAAAACTGCATATATCACTTAAAGAAACAGGCGAAAATATATATTGGCTCACTCTTTTAAAAAGAACAAATCTCATTGAATATAACTTTGATGAATTGTTATCTCTCGCAGAAGAAATCAAACGAATGTTGATTGCGTCATTAAACACCGCAAAGGAAAATACAAGATGAAAAAATGTTATTTAATTCTAATTGTATGCTTTTGGTTTTTGCTTGCCTCTTGTTTTGATAATCGGACAGCTGAATACAAAGAAATGTATTTTTCTAACAAAGATAGTTATATAGAAATAGAAGAGTTAATTGTTAATAAATATAAAAGCAATAATTTAAACGGAAGAATATCAATATGGTGTTCGAAAGAAAATCCAAATGTTTTCTATGATGACAAACTTCAAAATGAATCTACGGTTAATGTAAACGATATTTTCAGCGAAGACGAATTGCTCAAAATATATAATTTTATTCACGGTTCAATACATGAATGTGTAATATTCGATGGTGAGTTCATTGAATTTGGTGATTCTACGGGTGCTAAATCAATTTATCTATCTTTAAACAATAAAAAGCCCAAACCTATTTCCTCAAGCCATAAAATTTATGATTTTGATGACGGATGGTATTTTTCTACATCTACCGCACGGTAATTATATAATTATTTTTATTAACCCATAGCACCGCTTTGTCGGTGCTTTTATTTTTTTATTAATCCGCATACTGCCAAATACACCGCAACAATAAACACCGATATATTAACAGTACCACTAACCCACAAATAAACACCTACTAAAAATGCAACCAACGCAAACGCTACAGTTATAATTCTTACTGCGCTTTCGGCTTTATAAACATCGGTGAAACGGGATATAAAAAACGTCAGTAAAGTGCCGCCGTCAAGCCCTGATACAGGTAATAGGTTAAACAGTGCTATAACTAAATTAAGTATGGAAAACTCAAGCGATTGCTCGTTTTTAAATATAAAATAATTTGCATATAGTACAAAAAACAGCACAAGATTTGCCACAGGTCCACATATAGTAACAGCCAACTCGCCACATCGTTTTGGTGAAAAACCGCGTATTATTTGTACGCTTGCAGGTATAAGTCTTATAGCACGTGGCTGGCAGTCGGCTGCCCACATTGCAAACAAATGTCCTGCCTCGTGTATAAACACAGCAAAAAGTGTAGGTATCACAAGCCCTGTACGGTCTGCCACCAGCATAAGACATAGTACTGCACAAAATAAAAAAGATATGTAAATTTCGGTTCCAAAAATTTTAAATTTCACTTGTCTTCCTCTTCAAAAAAAGCGGTTATGGTTGTTTCATCTAAAATATGTTTGCTATACCATTTTTGGCATTTTTCATAACTGCTAGTAAAAAAGAATTTTATTATTAAAACAGCAATAAAAATAACCACCATACATATTGCTTGTGTGATACAAATAGGCACATACATATTTTTTGGATTACTCTCTATTGTTTTAGTGGTATCTTCCATTTTATTACACCCCTTGTAACGCATAAAAAATTATGATACAATATATTTATATTTTTATAGAGGTTATGTTTATGCCATTTTTACCGCTTACAAATAAAGAAATGCGTGATCGCGGTTGGGATTCCGCTGATATAATAATAGTTACGGGGGATGCTTATGTGGATCACCCCTCTTTTGGCACGGCTATTATTTCACGCGTGCTTGAAAACGCAGGATTTAAGGTTTGCATTATTTCTCAACCAAAATGTGACGAAGACTATATGCGCTTTGGTGCGCCTCGCCTCGCATTTTTTGTAAATAGCGGTAATATTGACTCTATGGTTGCGCACTATACTGCCGCAAAGCGCAAGCGAAGCGACGACGCATATACCGCAGGCGGAAAAGCAGGCGCTAGACCTGACCGCGCGGTAATTGTGTATTCTAAGGCTATTCGTCGCATTTTTGGCGATGTGCCGATTTGCATTGGCGGTATCGAGGCGTCTCTTCGCCGATTTGCGCATTATGACTATTGGGATGATAAAGTTCGCCCTTCTATTCTTATAGATTCTGGCGCCGACCTACTTATGTACGGTATGGGTGAAAAACATGTGGTAGAAATTGCTAAACGGTTGGCAAGCGACGAAAACATTAGTGATTTACAAAATATTTTAGGCACCTGTTATGCTGTAAACACCCGTGATTATACCGTGCAAAGCGCAAAGGAATGCCCAAGCTTTGAAGCGGTTAGTGAAAATAGCGAACAAGGCAAGAAAAAGTATGCCGAGGCTACGTATATTCAGCAAACCGAGCACGATGCTGTGCGCGGCAAAACGGTTATTCAGCGTCACGGTAATAAAATTGTAGTGCAAAATCCACCTATGCCGCCCCTTACAACCGCTGAAATGGATGCGGTTTATTCTCTGCCATTTATGCGTGACTATCACCCAAGTTATGAGGCACTTGGTGGCGTGCCTGGAATAGAAGAAGTGAAATTTTCGGTTATACATAACCGCGGCTGTTACGGAGCGTGTAACTTCTGCGCACTAGCCTTTCATCAGGGCAGGCAAATCAGCTGTCGCAGTCACGAATCGGTTATAGATGAGGTTAAAAAAATTACCGATATGCCCGATTTTAAAGGTTATATTCACGATATAGGCGGACCTACCGCCAACTTTAGAGCGCCAAGCTGTAAAGGTCAGCTTGAGCGAGGTCTTTGCAAAGATAAAAAGTGTCTGGCTCCTACAATGTGTAAAGCCGTTGAGGTTGACCACAGCGATTATCTTGATTTGCTACGCAAATTGCGAAAATTACCTAAAATTAAAAAAATATTTATCCGTTCGGGTATTCGTTTTGACTATCTTGTTTCGGATAACAACGAGGAATTTTTCCACGAGCTTGTCAAGCATCACGTAAGCGGTCAACTAAAGGTAGCGCCCGAGCATTGCTCTAGCCGTGTGCTTGATTGTATGGGCAAGCCGCATATAAGTGTATACGAGCGATTTAAAAAACGTTTTTATGAGATAACTGAACATGTGGGGAAAAAGCAATTTTTGGTGCCGTACCTTATGTCGTCGCATCCAGGTAGTACCATTAACGATGCCATAGAACTGTCGCTTTTTCTAAAAAAAGAGGGATTGCATCCTGAACAGGTGCAGGATTTTTACCCCACCCCTGGTACTGTGTCAACCTGTATGTTCTACACAGGTCTTAACCCTATGAATATGAAGAGTGTTTACGTTCCTCGAACACCTGAAGAAAAGGCGCAACAACGAGCTCTTTTGCAGTATTATAAGCCCGAAAACCGATAGTTTGTTTTGTCTGCGCTACGAAAGTCAGGTAGACACGACCTTATAGGTTACGGCAAAAATTGTCTTGTAGCTCCCGATAAATTGGAAATTGGCAAGAAAAACAATATTAAACCACAAAAAAAGAAAAAAACTATACGCAACATTCACAAAAAGAAGAAGTGATTTAATGAAAACCTTAATAGGTATGAGCGGAGGAGTTGACTCCGCCGTTACAGCAGCTTTGGTTTCTCAAAAAAATACTGCCGCCGGAATTACCTTAAAGCTTTATGACGGTGATAATCCCGATTTAATAGAAAAATTTGACCGCGAGGCGCGTGATGCCGCCGATGTTTGTAAAAAACTTGGTGTATCGCATAGCGTATTGGATTTAAAAAAGGATTTTTACGATTTTGTTATAAAGCATTTTATAGATGAATATATCGCAGGTCGCACGCCAAACCCTTGTATACAGTGTAATATTCATATAAAGTTTGGTGCAATGTTAGATTACGCC
>JAZNSJ010000140.1:0-4994 GCA_045591155.1 Acutalibacteraceae bacterium
CACGTATTTGGTGATGACTACAACACTGTTGACGGCACAGGCGTACGCGACTATATCCACGTAGTAGACCTAGCGCTTGGTCACGTAAAGGCAGTATCTTGGGCGCTTGACAACCTCGGTTGTGAAGAAATCAACTTGGGTACAGGTAACGGTACAAGCGTACTACAGCTTCGTGATGCATTTGTTAAAGCATCGGGTATTGACGTACCTTATGTTGTAGACCCACGCCGCCCCGGCGACCTTGACGAAGTTTATGCTAATGCTGACAAAGCATTAAATCTCCTCGGTTGGAAGGCCGAACGTAACATTGAAGAAATGTGTGAAGATACTTGGCGTTGGCAAAGCGGCAACCCTAACGGATACAAAGAATAAACGATAGTTTATTCAAGATAAAAGATAAGAGAGAAGAGATAAAAGAAAATGTGTTTCGTTTCACGAAACGATTTACATGTGCCACAGGCACCTTTTCTCTTCTCTTTTTCTCTATTCACTCTTAACTTAATTTTCCGCCTGTGGCGCAGCTGGATAACGCAGCAGATTCCGATTCTGAAGAACGGGGGTTCAAATCCCTTCAGGCGGGCCAACGAAAACGACAAGTTTCGACAGAAACTTGTCGTTTTCAGTTATATTCGCCTTACGGCGAGTTATATTGCTTCACAGTTATATTTGAACTTTGTCCAAGTGATATTCGCTTCGCGAGTTTTGGAGGCGAATATAATATCACTGAAACCGCAGGTTTCAATATCACTTTTATGTAATAAAAATATCACTGTGTCAAAGGCACAATATAACTAAATATATAGGAGTTTAAACACATAGCTTAAAATTTCAAAAGGATTCGGAGTTCTGTTTTGTATTATTCATTAAATAGATTTTCGTAATGAATGTTAATAGCCAAACTTATTTAACAATCTATTAGCGCATTTTTCACATTTAATATTAAATAGTAATTTACTAAAGTAAATTTTTATTTTAAATTGACAAACAATGGATATTTATTATATAATTAATAAAACAAATATTTTACTATAGATAGGGGTAAAATTTATGAATTACAAAGTAAATTACAAGGTGCAAAACATTATGCAAACAGCACCCTTGGGCAATTGCTTTTTAGAGGGCGAAATTGGTGCACGTGTTGATCGCTTTATACTCGAGCGTGTTAGCGGCAAATTTGCGCTTGAAGAAATCTTGCGCGAGGCCGAGGATTTCTTTAAAACCCAGTATGACGACATTTATACCTTCGGCTATTGGAGAAGTGAATTTTGGGGCAAGCTTATGCTTAGCGCGGTAAGATGCTGTGCATATAAAAATGATGATATTTTAAAAGAAGATTTACGTAAATCTTGCTATAAAATGCTCTCTTTACAAAGAGCCGACGGTTATCTTTCTACATATAGAAATTCAGACAATATATACCCTGTTGATGTTGTAAAATCAGCCTTTTATTCAGGTTGGGAGGCAAACTACTGCTGGAATATTTGGGGTATAAAATACACCCTTTGGGCATTAATCGAAGCATACGAGTATATGCAAGACAAAAAAATCCTTAAAGGCGCTGTAAAACTTGCCGACTGGGTTGTTGCAAAATTTAAAGCAGACGGCACCCGCGTTAAAGACAGCGGCGTTATGGACGGTATGCCTTCAAGTTCAATACTTAAGCCTATGCTAGTACTTTACCGCATTACAGGCGACCAAAAGTATCTTGAGTTTGGTAAAAATATTGCAAAAGAATGGGTACGTGACGACAATGAACGTCCAAACCTAATTAACAACGCTCTGTCAGGTGAAGCGGTTGCCAATTGGTACGGATTATCAGACAAAAAGCTTAACGAAGGTCATGATTTGGGTTCCGACTGGGTTCCAAAGGCTTATGAAATGACCAGTTGTTTTGACGGTATCATCGAACTTTACCGTATTACGGGTGAAGAAAAATTACTAGATGCCTCAAAAGCATTTTACGAAATGCTTAAAAAATATGAAAGCAACATTTTAGGCTCGGTTGGTTACTGCGAACGTTACCAAAGCGCAGCAGATTATGCCGATGCCGCTACCGAAATTTGCGATGTACTTCACTGGATGCGTTTGTGCTATGAGCTATTTCGCATTACAGGCGAAGCAAAATATATGCAATCCTTTGAAAAGGCTTTTGTTAACGCATATATGGCAGGTGTTTATGAAGATGGTAAAATGAGCGCATTCTTTGTACGAGGTGCCGGTCGTCATTACAGAGCCCAGCCACAATGCGAAACACGTTACCAACACTGTTGCCTTAATAATGTTGGTCGTGGTCTTACAAACGCTGCCGAATCCTGCGTTACCAAGAGTGACAAGGGCTACTTTGTAAATATGTTTACCCAAAGTTATGTACGCTTTGGCGACACTGAAATTCGCGTAGGCGCTAACTACTTTGACAGCGGTTGGGTTGGTATTTCGGTAAGAAATCCTGAAAAGGGCAAAAAACTTTATCTCCGTATTCCCGAGTGGAGCAAAAACACTAAAATTCGTGTAGATCTTGGCGATGAGGTTGTTGTTCCTGTTTGCGGCGATTATTATGAAATAAATCTAAACGAAGATACAACAATTATGAAGATTCGTTTTGATATGACCGTTGAGGTTATAAACTGTGATTGGGAACCGATTCCCGATGGCGATTATCACTCACATCGTTGGGGCGACGGTATCTATGGTCTTTGCAATAAAGACCTAATGCTAAAATGCTCTAAAATTGTTTTACGCCGCGGCCCTGTAATCCTTGCTCGCAGTAAAAAATTTGGCGCTAAAGAGGAGGATATGTTCTCTCTCGATACACTCTACGGCAAAAACATTGAAGGTATTGTTGCTCGACCCATTATAAACAACAACGGTGTTTTGGTTACGCTTAGAGTATTCATTACGGCTGACGGTGAAGAAAAGGAATACATTATGTGCGACTATGCTTCAGCAGGCAACGTTGACAGTAATGATCCAAAACTATTCTCTATCTATCTTTAGTTAAATAAATATTTTAGATTAGGCTGACTGTGTCATCCTAATCTAAAATGTAGGTGAAATTTATGAAAAACTCTTTTATCGATATAATCAGAAACCCTGACGACATTAAAATACAAACCGAAAATTCACCCTTCCGTTTTGAAGAAAAAGGCACTGCTAATGATACTCGCGCCGAAGTTAAATGTGTTATAAAAAATAACACATTAAATATATATCTTTACCCCAACGGTGATGCAGTAAAATATATACGTCTGCGTTTTGACGGTGATATGTCAGTTGTAAATTCTATGCTTGGCGATAGCCTTGTTCGCAGTCAGACCGATGATGTTTTGTGGCATGCTTTTTTACCCCACTATCAAATGCCGTGGTATTTTTATACCAATGACGGTGAGTGTTTGCACGGCTATGGTGTTAAAACGGGTTGCAACAGCTTTGCTTTTTGGTACGCCGACCCCTATGGTATAACACTTATGCTTGATGTACGAAACGGCTCAAGCGGTATTGTATGCGATGAGCTTTTATGCGCACAGGTGGTGTGCCGCAAGGGTACTGTGGGCGAAAATATGTATAAGGCAGCGCACGAATTTTGTAAACAAATGTGCGATAAACCCAATTTACCCCAAACCTCGATTTACGGGCTTAACAACTGGTACTGGGCATACGGCGCTATCGAAGAAAAGGTAGTATTAGAGGAGGCCGAGTATTTAGGCAAACTTACAAAAGGCTTTAAAAACCGCCCATTTATGACCATTGATGATGGTTGGCAAATAGCTCATGCAAAGGGCAAGTATAACGGCGGACCTTGGAATCTTACAAATGAAAATTTTGCGTCTATGCAATCTACTGCCGAAAAAATACATAGCCTTGATTGTAAAGCAGGTATTTGGATAAGACTACTACTTACCCTATCTCACGTTCCGGAAGAATCAATTTACAAAAGCCCTTATCAAAACGGAGGCCTTACACTCGACCCCACACACGAATTCTCTAAACAAAAAATTACCGAGGATATTAAAATGCTATCGGGTTGGGGCTTTGATATGATAAAGCATGACTTCTCATTTTTTGATTTGTTTGGCGCTACACTCTCAAACAATATGCCGCCGCATTTTTATGATAAAACTAAAACCAATGCTCAGATTATACGACAATTTTATGAACTAATTCAAGCTGCAGCAGGCGACACACTTATTATGGGTTGTAACACGGTAAACCATTTAGCAGCTGGCATTCATCAAATACAGCGCAGTGGTAATGACACAAGCGGCAGACACTTTGAATTTACACGTCGCTATGGAGTTCACTCTATGATGCGCGCGCCTCAAAACAATGCTTTCTTTAAAACCGACCCAGACTGCGCCGCATTTACCGAAAAGGTTTCAAAAGAATTAAATTTTGACTTTTTAGAAATGGCGGCAATTACGGGTAGCGCTACATTTGCATCTGTTACACCGGGTATTTTAAATGCTTCAGAAGAAAAGCGTTTGCAAGAAATTTTTGCAATAGCCGACAGCATAAAGCCTGAGGACTATGCCACTGTTACCGACTGGACGCGTACTGCGGTACCATCACAATTTGAGTTTAATGGTAAATCATATAACTATAATTGGTACAAGGATTATAACGGTGCGCGCCACTTTGTATCGTGGATGGATTAATTTTTTAGAATTCCAAGAATTTTTCTTGGAATTCTTTACTTTTAAAAACTTTTATGTTATATTGTGTAGGTTTAATTGGTAAATTTTTTAAGGGGACTCAAAAATGAAAAGCTTATATTTAAAACCAAGAATTTTCCAATCGCTCAAGGGTTACACTAAAGACCAATTTGTAAAAGATATTGTGGCTGGTATTATTGTAGCAATTATTGCCCTACCATTATCAATTGCATTGGCAATAGCATCGGGCGTAGAGCCTGCTTGCGGCGTATATACCGCAATTTTTGCAGGATTTATTGTATCACTCCTTGGCGGTAGTAGTGTACAAATTGCAGGTCCTACTGC
>JAZNSJ010000141.1:0-2562 GCA_045591155.1 Acutalibacteraceae bacterium
GGCGTTTTATTGTTTAAAAAATCGTTGCGTACGGCAATTGGTGTCTTACCCGTAATTTGATGAAATTTGCGTGAAAAGAAGTCGGAAGGCCAAGCGGTCTTAGGAAGACAAAATATCTCTCCAACTCCTTGGCTCACAGAACGACATGGCTACGATCCGACTTGGCGTTTTATTGTTTAAAAAATCGTTGCGTACGGCAATTGGTGTCTTACCCGTAATTTGATGAAATTTGCGTGAAAAGTAGTTAGAATCATTAAAACCGCACAAAAATGCAATTTCAGTAATAGATATATTAGTGGTGCCAAGCAGTTCTATTGCTTTATTTATGCGTATACGGTTATGATATTCTTTAAATGTGTGTCCAGTAAATTCTTTAAATATACTACAAAAATGGTATTTGCTTACATTTGCAATATCAGCAATTTCTTGAAGTGATATATCCTTTACATAGTTGTCTTGTATATATTTTATGCAATTTTTAAGAATGGCCTGACTTTGTGCGTAATGGTCATAATTAATAGTTTTGTATGAATGATTTCGATATAGGTGCATTATTAGTAGATGTGCATAACCTTGAATAATAAATTTACTGAATTCGTCATTTTTATAATATTCATCAATCATTTTATTAACAATTTCAGAAAGATATGGGTCACGTACTAATCTTTTTAAAACAATATTATTTTTTCTAAAAAGAGATGGTGAAAATTGTATAAGAGCATGGCGCCGCTTACCGCCAATGCTTTGGTGAATTTCGGTACTGTTTATAATATAAAAGCTGTCTTGATTTGCTTCAACAATATCATTTTCGCAACGGGCTATGTTTGTGCCTTCAATAATATATTGTATTTCAATTTTTTCGTGCCAGTGCATACGATGTGTAGGCGTACTGGCTTTTTCATTAACGCGAAAAAAGATAGGGCTAATATCTTCGGATGTTACCTCATATAGTTCGTCGGCAATGTTTTGATGATTCAATTTTTAATCACCCCAATTTTGTGCTAATTTAAAACAACAAATTTAAGGATAAATTCCCCACACATTATATAATAAAATTAGAATTTTGTAAATATTAAAATATTTTAAATAATTAAAAAGGAGTTTTGATTGTGAAAAAAGCACTTGCATTAATACTTGCGGCTGTTATGACTTTTTGTATATGTGGCTGCAACGACACACCCGATGCCTTTTCAAGCATGGAGGTAGAGTATGAATATGAGCGTGTTACGGTTGATGAAAACGGTAATATTATAACCAATTCGGTACCTACCACATCTTCACAAGACAACATAACAAGTACACCGTCGACACAAACCACAAGCAGTGATACCTCTAAGGTTACAAGCGGCGACAAAAATATTGTTATAGATTACAATACAACCGTTGAGGTCGACATTTGTGACGATATTATACGCGGATATCTGGATGCGGCTACACCTGCAAGACAGTTTGATTGGCTTGAAGAATACAGCGGCGTATCGCACGATACACAATCTATTGAATTAGATTGGTATAGCGATGCAAGTTCTGCATATACAATTACATTTTCTGAAAATGCTGATTTTAGCAATTCGCATACAATACAGGTAAAGCATTCAAATATTCAAAATTCTATACTTGTTCCCGGTAAAACATATTATTGGAAGGTTACAGGTACTTGGAGCGACGAGATTTTAGGCGGCGGTAAAATACATATTAAAGATGCGCCTGTTCGTTGGATAAAGGCAAACGGCACTGCAAATATGCGTGATATGGGCGGCTGGAAAACCGAGAGTGGTAAAACCGTTAGGTACGAGATGATGTATCGCGGACAAAAGCTTGATAATTTAACAGAAGAAGGCATAGCAACCTTTAAAAGCCTTGGTATGAAAACCGAGCTTGACCTACGATATAACAGTCAAAAGTTTCAAAAGGAAGGCACAGGTATGAACTATGTATTCCTTGAAACCAACACACAGTATCACAGAACCTTAACAAACGATAAGGATCTAGTAAGCGCCAACTATAAAAAAATATTTGAGTTACTGTCTGATAAGAGCAACTATCCTTTTTATGTGCATTGCTCTGCAGGCGCTGACCGTACAGGCACCTTTGCATTTATTACAAACGGTCTTTTGGGTGTATCTTATGAGGATTTAACCCGCGATTTTGAGCTTACTTCATTTTCAGCAAGCGGTAAGCGTTGGCGCAGCGATTATGTAAATGATAACGACGGCGAAATGACTGTAGAGGGTAACACTGTTGCTTGGGGCAAGCTTTATAATGAGATGATGGCTATTGGTCAGCGTAACGGCTGCACAACATTGTCACAATCTATTGAATATTGGCTTACAAGCGTTGTAGGTGTACCCAAAGCGCATATCGACAGCTTTAAAAGCATAATGCTTGAGTAAAATTTATAAAGTCAAGGGGAATTACAAAAAACCCTTGACTTTTGTTTTTATATAAAGTAAAATATATGAAGTTAATTTTTCACTATTCACTATTATTTATTACTTTTAATATGCGGGTGTGGCGGAATTGGCAGACGCGCTAGCCTTAGGAGCTAGTGTCACCGATGTG
>JAZNSJ010000142.1:0-5341 GCA_045591155.1 Acutalibacteraceae bacterium
GCGTTCCACAAGTCTTTATTATATGTTTCAAAGTTGTCCTCAAGTGTAAGCTCATACTTGCGCATTTTTATTTTTAGCGTTGCAGTGTAGTCAGGGTCTTGACTGCAGAAAAGTGAAATGGTAAGTGTGCCGCCAAGTTTACGTACACGGTCGGGGATAAGAATTTCATCAGCTTTAAAATACACTTCGGGGTTGTCGGCTTCTATTCCGCAACCTCTTGCACTTATACGTTCGCCTTTAAATATTATTTCATAGTTATATTTAAGGGTAAATCCGGGAACACCCGGGTGATATTTTACAAGATGAATTTTAAAATCATCACAGGGTTCGCCTTTGTAAAAACCTTCTTCAATAACGTTTAATTCAAAATCGGTCATAGGGAATACCTCCTAAAAATAGATTCTATTTAAAATATAGCATAACGAATACCAATGGTCAAGAAATAAAAGAAAATCTTATTGTTTCTTTGAATCTTCTCGCGCTGCAAGCGGAGTTTTACCGACTATTTGGTGAAACTTACGGGTAAAGTAGTTGGAATCGTTAAAACCGCACAAAAATGCTATTTCGGTAATTGGAATATCGGTTGTAGATAAAAGTTCCACTGCTTTGCTTATACGGATGTTGTTTTGGTATTCCTTAAAGGTTTGACCTGTAAAATCTTTAAACATATTGCAAAAATGATATTTGCTTACACTGGCCATAGCGGCAAGGGTTGATAAAGAAATATCTTTGTTGTAGTTATCATGCATATATTTTATGCATTTATTAATGCGTGCGCGTCTTTCGGAATAACTGTCATAGGTGTGTTCATCTATTGTTTTATAGGCGTGATTTTTATAAAGATGCGCAATGAGCAAATAGGCATATCCTTGAATATTAATTTGACTGAATTCATCGCTTTTTTCATATTCAATCAGCATTTTTTTGACAAGTTCCGAAAGATAGGGGTCATATATTACTCTTTTTAAAATAACGTTGTTTTTACCAAAAAGCGACGGCGAAAACTGAATGGTCGCATGACGGCGGTTTCCGCCTATGCTTTGGTGGATTTCGGCGCTGTTGATTACGTAAAAACCGTCTTGGCTTACCTCTACAATGTCGCTATCGCACCGCGCAATGTTATGGCCCTCAATAATATACTGTATCTCTATTTCTTCGTGCCAATGCATACGAAAGGTGGGAGGCGCCATATTGGGTTTGACAATAAAATTTATGGTTGCATATTGCTTGTTAACATTTTCATAAAGCCCTATATCGTGTTTTGGATTTTTCATACTTCACCTCAATTTTGTGCTAATAAAACACAACTTAGTTAAGGAATTAAGCGCAAATACATTATATAATATAATTAATTTATTGTAAACAAAAAATTAATTCGCAATTTTGTACTTTTAAAGGAAGATTATAATGAAGCTAAAAAGGCCCACTAAGAAAAGCATAATTGAATATGTGCTTATAGGTGTTATATTTTTACTTATGCTTGCTATGGTAATTGGTTTTGTTAAAACCGAGTATTCGTATAAAATGTATGATTCAAGCACCCTTAATTACGTGCGAGGTACTGTTAGTGAAATTACCGACCAGAATATAACCTATTCGGGTAAAGATGGGGAATATATCACCGGCGTTCAGCACATAAAGGTTAAAATAAATGAGGGCGAACTTAAAGGCCAAACGGTAGATATAAAAAACTACATAACTGTGCAACATAACGTTGTTGTAAACGAAGGCAGACGAGTTATTGTTTGTGCCGATACCCCTCAAAATGCCGAACCGTATTTTACACTTTATAACTATGACAGAGCGTCTTCAATTTGGATTTTGGCAATAATTTTTGTTTTGCTTGTAGTGATTATAGGCGAAAAAAAGGGATTAATGAGTTGTATTGGCTTGGGATTTACGTTATGCGCAGTAATATGCTGGTTGTTGCCAACAATATATAACGGTGGCAACGGTACGTTGGTTTCAATTGCAACCATTGTTTTAAGTACGGTAGTCAGTTGTTTTTGTATAAACGGACTAAGTAAAAAAACGTTACTTAATATTATAAGCACCGTTGTAGGAACACTGTCGGCAGGGCTTATTTATAAACTGTTTTCTTTTGTGTTGGTGCTGTCGGGCGCATCGATGGACGAAAGCGAGGCATTGGCGCTTATCTCGCAATCAACGGGTTTAAAACTTAGCGGCGTGCTTTTTGCAGGCGTTATGATAAGCGCGTTGGGCGCGGTAATGGACGTAGCGGTATCAATTGGCGCCTCGCTTTACGAAATACGGGAGCTAAATCCCGATATTACTGCTAAGGATTTGTTTAAATCGGGTATGAATATTGGTCGTGATATGATAGGCACCATGACCAACACGTTAATATTTGCCTTTGCAGGCGGAAGTATAGCAATGCTTATATTGCTTATCTCGTATGGTGTGCAGTACAATCAATTGATTTCATCAAACTATATTGCGCTAGAATTTGCAAAAGGTCTTGCGAGTACTGCGGCAGTAGTACTTACGGTACCTATAAGCGCTTTAGTGTGCGCGTTTGGTTATAATATTTTAAAAACAAAAAATAAGGTTGATTTTAAGGAGGAAGCATTATGATAAAGTTTAGGAGAATACTCGCAGTTTTGCTTGCTGTATGCATTTTGGCGGTTGCAGTGCCCGTAATAGCGGCAACTGTTGAAATAAACTCGGGTATAATGACTGCATCGGAAACAACGACTACTACAATTGTAGACGAAAATACAGTTTGGAGTTATCTTGACGACGGCACCGACCCGTCAGCAAACGATAGCAACCGTCATTCCTGGACGTTAAACTCATTTAACGATAGTGCCTGGAAAACTGCGGCGGGCAAATTCGGCTCCAAAAAAGGTGCAATCGGAGACCTTGGTTCAGACGGCACATATGTACCTACCGTTCTTTTAAACCTTTATATAAACGGTAGTGCGGCACCGACTGTGCCTACATATTTCTTTAGAACAACGGTTAATCTTGATGCCGACGCAAAAGGTGTTGTAAACGGTACTATCTATTATGATGATTCGGCCATTGTTTATATAAACGGAACACGTGTTGCAGGCTTTTATGCCGATGACCTTACAACCAACCTCTCTTACGGCGGTTCAAATGGTGGCGTTCCGTTAAAGGGCGATTTTACTGCCGATGCAACCTTGCTTAAAGCGGGAGAAAACACAATCGCCGTTGAAGTACACAATGCCAAGAACAGTAGTTCTGACATATGGTTTTCTGCAACCGAAATGAGCATTGACCCAAGCGGTGAGCTGCCCAAAGAAAAGAACATTGCTCTTACTATGGGTGCAGACGAAACCCAGCGTAATATAACCTGGTACGAACCGTATGATTCATCTGTTGCATCTGTGCAGTACGCTGTAAAGAGTGGCGACGCCTTCCCTGCAAGCTACAGTACGGCTACCGCTACGGTAACAGCCGCTATAGACCAAGGTTATAACTACTGTAAGGCAACCCTTACAAATCTTGCTCCTGATACCGAGTACGTTTATCGCTTGGTAAACGATACTACGGTATCCAAAATTCATACCTTTTCTACCGGATCTACGGGCGACTTCAGCTTTATCTTTTTAAGTGACCCGCAGATTGGTGCAAACACAACGGCGGGTGCCGCAAACTCTGCCGCATCGGGACTTGCCGATGCCGAGGCTTGGCGTAACACATTAGATGTTGCTTTACAAAAATTCCCCGACACACATTTCCTTGTTTCAGGTGGTGACCAGGTAAATAGCGGCGATTCTGAAGACCAGTACAACTATTTCTTCAGCCCTGATTTAAGTTCGCAATCTTTAGCGGTGGTTATGGGTAACCATGATAGCGTTAGCAACTATAACGAGCATTTTAATAATGCCAACACAACCGATTACGGTAAATATAACGGTAATGTAGGCAGTGATTATTGGTATATTTATAACGATGTTTTGTTCTTAAACCTTAATACCATGTCACAAAGCACAGCCGAGCATAAAGCCTTTATGGAAGAGGCACTTCGCCAAAACCCACATGTTTTATGGCGAGTTGTAGTATTCCACCATTCTATATACAGTATTGCTTCCCACTCGGCAGATGCCGATATTATAAACAGACGAAACGAGCTTTCTCCTGTGTTTACCGAGCTTGGTATTGACGTTGTGCTAATGGGTCACGATCATACATATACAAGAAGTTATATTATGAATGATCTTACCCCCGACACAACAACAGGCGGTTCAAGTGTAACCGATCCTGACGGTGTGCTTTACGTTACAGCGCACAGTGCAACGGGTTCAAAATATTATAATATTATAAATCAAAACGCTTCATATGCAGCGGTTACAAATACCCAAAAGGTTCCCGCATACTCTAATGTAGAGGTTACACCTACTTCGTTTAAAATTACAACCTACCAAACCACAGGCGCAATAATAGATGAATATGAAATCATAAAATCAAAGGCAAATTCACTCGAGCATAATCCGCAGTACGTTGCGGCAAAAGACCCAACCTGTACTGAATACGGTAACACACCATACTATTCTTGTGATTGCAACAGATATTATGAAGATGCATCTTGCACAAAAGAGATAACCGATAAATCTTCTGTGCTTATTGCTCCTACAGGTCACCTTCACATAACCCATCACGCTCGTGTGCCGGCTAACTGTATTAAAGACGGTAACATCGAGTACTGGCAATGTGAAGATTGTGGTATCTGCTTTAAAGATGAAGCGCTTACAAAAGAAACCGATAACGTTGTAATCAGCTCCCGTGGTCAGCACAGCGGCGGCGAAACCTATTATAACAATAAATATCACTGGACACTCTGCCAGTATTGCGCAGAACCCTATAACCGTGAAGAGCACAGCAATGATTGTGATTGCGGTTATACACAAAAACCATAGGAAAGGAAGGGCGGATAAATGAAAAATATTATTTTAAATAATGTTAAAAAGTCTTTAAGCGTAACACTTGCCCTTGCCTTACTTGCAATATCACTTTTTACGGGTGTTAGCCTAAACACAAAGGCAGCAGAGACACAAGAAAACATAATTTATTGGGACGGAACAAGCGAAGCGCCAACAAAAACAGACGATAGCGGAAATGTAATTATAGAAAACGTTGCACAACTTCACTATATTGCAATAAAAGCAGGTACAACCGAAACAACAGGTGAATCATATAAAATAGCAGATGGCATTGATGTAATGATAATGCAACCGCAAGGAACCGTAGATGTCGAAACCTTGATGGGACTAACAGATTACAATGCAGTAAAAACCTATCTTACCGAGACTGTGACAGAACCTAAAAACTGGCTTACAGGCGTGAGCGATTC
>JAZNSJ010000143.1:0-5039 GCA_045591155.1 Acutalibacteraceae bacterium
ATAAATGAAAATTTAAAAAATCTAAAAGGGCTTTGGAATTATGCAAAACAAAGTCTGTTGGATACGGGATTCGTTACAATAAATTCGGCCGAAGATGCGCTTCCAAACATTTTAAATATTTCGGTAGAGGGTTATCGATCAGAAACCTTGTTGCACTTTTTAGAATCACAAGGAGTTTATGTATCGTCGAGTAGCGCCTGTGCTAAGGGTGAGGGCAGTTACGTGCTACGCCAAATGGGATTACCACGAAATCGCGTTGACTCGGCGTTGCGTATAAGCTTTTCGCGCAATAATAAACACGAAGATATTGATGCGTTAAAAGCCGCGTTAATTACAGCAACACAAAAATTAAGAAGGTCTATAAAATGAAGGAAATTATACTTATAAAAGATGGTGAGTTGTCACTAAAGGGGCTTAACCGTCGAAATTTTGAGGATAAAATGGTTGCAACCATTCGTCGCAGACTAAAGGGTCTTGGCAAGGTTAGCGTAGAACGCGCACAGTCTACCATATATATAAAACCTCAAGATGATGACTTTGATTTTACTGAGGCGCTCGACCGAATGGGGCGCATATTTGGTATTGCGGCATTTAGTCGTGCATGCGCATGCGAAAAGAATATGGATGATATTCTAGCTCGTGCACCCCAATATTTAGCCGATACAATGAAAAACATTAAAACATTTAAGGTTGAGGCTAAACGCGCAGACAAAACCTTTGCGTTAAAATCGCCCGAAATTTGCCGTGAGGTAGGCGCCGCGCTATTGCGTGCTTTTCCGCATCTTCGCGTTGACGTTCACAATCCTGATGAGATTATCACAGTTGAGGTTCGTGATTATGCGGCATATATTAGAGGTGGTCAAATTAAGGGCGCTGGTGGATTGCCCGTAGGCACAGCAGGTCGCGCTCAGGTGCTTATATCTGGGGGTATCGACAGCCCTGTTGCAGCATATACAATGGCAAAACGCGGTCTTATTCTTAACGCTATTCACTTTGCTTCTCCGCCATACACAAGTATACGCGCCGAGCAAAAGGTTAAAGACCTTTTGGGTAAGGTTGCGCGTTATAGTGGGGTTATAAAGCTAGCGGTAGTTCCGTTTACCGAAATTCAGGAAGAAATAGGTAAGCATTGTCCAGAAGATTTTTTCACACTTATAATGCGCCGTATGATGATGCGTATTGCTTGCAGAGTATCAGAGGCAGATGGTTGTTTAGGGCTTATAACAGGTGAAAGCTTAGGTCAGGTAGCAAGTCAAACCCTACCTGCAATAGCCTCCACTGATGAGGTGTGTACAATGCCTGTGTTGCGTCCTCTTATAGGTATGGACAAGGAAGAAATTATTGCAATATCTAAAAAAATAGATGCGTTTGATATTTCAATTCTTCCTTACGAGGATTGCTGTACTGTATTTACACCAAAGCATCCACATACAAAACCAAAGCAGGGGCAATGTGAAGAGGCAGAAAAGGGCCTTGACATAGAGCCATTAATCGAGCGTGCTATTGCAGGAATAGAATATTCCTATATTGAATAATATTTATTGTTAGAGAAGGTAAATATGGCAGGAAAACATTCAAAAAACTTTTTTGATTTGGTAAAAGATATTTTTGCACTTCAATTTTCACCTAAAGAGTGTAGGCAGGGCGAGTTATCGTTGCCCTTTAAAATAATTGCGGTGGCGCTTGTGTTGTCGCTATTGGTGTCAACAATATTAATAGGCGGTTTTTTTGCCGCTGGAAATGCTCAAAAAAACATATTAAACCAAGCAAAAAATTATTTTGAAGACTTGGGCGGTAATAAGGCGATAAAAACCCTATCGGCAAACAACGGTGATATTAAGGGTTGGATAGATATAAAAGGCACCAATATTAGTTGTGCTGTATGCCACGGCAAAGATGATGAATTTTATATAAATCATAATCAAAATGGTAAAAAAAGCCGATACGGAGCTTTGTTTTTGTCCGCAACAGACAGCTTTGATAGGGCGGGTAATGACCAAAATATAGTTATATTTGGCAACAATATGAAGGACGAAACTATGTTTGGGTCGTTAAAAAGATACCGCAATTTAAAGTTTTATAAACAAAATCCAACTATAGAGCTTTACTATGATGATATACAAGAAAAATATATAGTTTTTTCGGTTATGCTTACAAGCTCCAACAAGGATGATGTAGGGCATGTGTACAATCCCACTAAAAGTCATTTTGCAAATAATGAAGAATTTAATAAGTGGTATAAAGAAAGCTGTATGCGCAGTCTTATTGATACAACTGTTACAGTAGAATACGACGACCAATTACTAACGCTTGTTACCTCGGCGGATGATTTTGATGGCGCAAGGCTTGTGGTGTTGGCAAAAAAGGTAACCGATTGGGATGCATCTCATACCGATGTAAGTGATGCTACAGTAAATTCTAAAATAAAATATCCTAAAATTTGGTACACAGATCGCGGACTTGAGTATCCGTATTAAATAAAAAAGAAAGGTAATGAAAAAGGTGCAGAATTTAAAGGTAGATATAATATATCATCAATCTCCATCAGATTTTGAAATGGAATTTAATATGTGCGGCTGTTGTCATATGAGGTTGCTAAGCGACAAAACAACCGATAAAAAGGGCTTTATAAAAGCGCTTTCTCGCGACGTTGCGCGTAGCCGTGTTATTATAGGCTGCGGACCGCTTTTTGGTGAAGATGGTATTATAAATATGGTGGCAAGAGCCATCGGCGCGGGACTTGTCGTTTGCAACAATAAAACCTATGGCATAAATAGTGAAGAGCAGATACATATCATAAACGGCTCTACACCACTTGTAACGCCCGATGGATATTTTGGTGGCTGCATAATCGAGAGTGGCCCTCAAACAATAATTTTACTTACAGAAAACAAGACATTTAGAAAAGCAATTATGCAAAATCTTATTCATCCGTATATGGTTGATATAAGCTATATTACAACTAAGAATACAGCTGATGTTAAACCCGTTGTGAATCAAGAGTCTGTGTACGAAACGGCGCTTTCAGATAACGAGGTTTATCTAACCCAGCCAGACGATAGTTATGAGGAAGAAGCTTTAGAAACACCCGAACCGCTGCCAGCTATAGCAGAGGATGAACATAATATAGATTTTATTATGGATGGTGAAGAAGATACCAAAGAGGACCAACCTATGGTAGTAGAAGAAATGTCTGAAACGGTGTATGATAATATGTATATAGAAGTCGAAACACCGGATGATATAAAATCTCGCTATGAAAATCCATACACACCCTCACAAAGCGACAATATGTTTTTGTCAACACCCGAGCAAGAGGAAGTGTTAGACCAAGACCCAAAAGACAACACACGCGCTATGGATATAACCATAGTAATACTTGTTTTATTGCTTTTGCTTGCAGTTTTAACACTGATATATTTTGTTGTTTTAAGGCCCATGACAATGGGTGTAAGCACTGTGGAATATATAAAAGAAATTTTTGGAATAGCAAGTAGCAATACAATTGTTTAGAGGTGCAAAAATGTCTAAAAAAAATGCAAATAACTTTTTTTACCGTATGCTGTGTGGCGCATTTTTAGGTATCAGTGTTATAGCGCCAGGCATAAGCGGCAGTATTATGGCGGTTATGATGGGCATATATGACGATTTAATCAACATCATTTCAAACCCATTCAAAAAATTCAAGCGCAACTCTTTTTATCTTTTACCTATGGTAATCGGTGCAATTATGAGTATGCTATTACTGCTTAAAGTACTTGATTTTCTTTTTGAAAATTATACTGTGCCGGCATACCTGCTGTTTATGAGTCTTATTGCAGGCAGCATACCCACGGTTATTGGCGAAGCTAAGCAGGAGCCAATAAAGAAAAAATATTTTATCGGTACGGCGATAGCCTTTGCCTTTGCGCTTACGATAGGACTGCTTGCAAAATCAGGCTTGGTAATACCTGTTGATACAGCAAATACAACAAGTATGGCGATGAAGATATATTTACCGGTATGTGGTGCTATAGCAGGTATGATGAGTATGGTGCCAGGTATGAGTATATCTATGCTGCTTATGATGTTTGGCATTTATGAGCCGTTGCTTAATCTGGCAACCGGACTTATGTTGCCAGACCGTTGGTTTAGCGTAGCTTGGTTTGGCGAAGGCTTAACAATAGGCACGGTAGTGCTTGCGTTTCTTATTGGAATGGTGCTGTTTTCAAACATTACCAAAACGGTATTTAAAAAATATCACAGTTTGGGATTTTTAATGGTATTGGGCTTTATGTCGGGATCTATTGTAAGTATTTTCCCAGGACTTCCAAAAGATTTGTTAAATTGGATATTAAGCTTTATTGCCATAGCAATCGGACTTTCAATATCTTATCTTTTTAAAATTTTAGGTCAAAAATTTAATGTAGAAGAATAAAACTTAAAAATTTAAAAGAGTTGCAACAAAAATTTGTTGCAACTCTTTTTTTGCTTGCGCATAAATATATAGTAACAAACTTATACATAAGGGTGATATTATGCGTGAAAAAACGCCACAAGATTATGCTAATGAACTTTTAAAAATGTACCGAGAAAATATAGCGCGTCCAGTTGTATCAGCATTAACAGAGCCTGTAGAACAAGCGCCTTTTTTTGCTGATGAAACACAATTTGAAGACGGCACGGGTGGACTACAGGTAAATGTTACCACCCTGCGGCGACTTTACCCTGTAAAAAATGCCCTTATAACTGTGTTTACGGGTGAGAGAAACAATATGACGGTTATAGAAACCGACACCACCGACGAGAGTGGAAAAAGCGGCGTATTTAATCTTAAAACACCGCCGCGCGCCGACTCACAACAGGCAGAAAACGGCGGTGTGCCACCATTTTCCAGATACAATATTTCGGTGCAAAGCGATGGATATGTAGAGCAAATTGCTATGAATATTCCCATTTTTTCGGGTGTTGTATCGGTACAGGGTATAGATTTACTGCCCGTTACCGCTGCGGGAGGCAACACAGCGCCGCAAATAATTCAAGAGGGAAATGACTACAAT
>JAZNSJ010000144.1:0-3036 GCA_045591155.1 Acutalibacteraceae bacterium
AGTTATTGTAAGGGTGGTTTCATCCAACGCCGTAACACCAAGTGTAGATATATCTGCATTACCGCTGTTTATCGCCTCGGCGTTTGTAATGCTGAACAAGCGATTGGCAAAAGGCGCCTTTATTTTTGGGTCAACCGCGCGGCGAAGACCGTACTCAAAATCATAGGCCGTAACCTTTTCGCCGTTGCTCCAGACCGCATCGTCTCTCAAATCAAAAGTATATGTTAAATTATTATATGTACATTTTTCTGCAACACCGCTTACTATGCTACCTTCACTATCTATACGCATTAAACCCTCATAAATATTGCGCACAATAAGCAATTCACTATCGCTTTGCGCTGTTTGTGGGTCAAGAGTTTGAGGTCTTTCAAGCAATTCAAAATAAATAATTGCTTCCTTATATTTTTCACCGCAACCACAAAAAGCACCAAGCATTAATACAAGGCAAAGACTTACGGATAATATTTTCTTAAAAACCGACATTAAAATCACCTTTTACATTATATAGTGTAACTTTGTTTTTTTCAATATAAAAAATGTAAAGAAAAAAACTTGACAGACGCCAGCCTTTGTGTTATAATCACTCTTGCTTTAAAGCACACAACTTTACAAGGGGTGCAAGGTATGGCAAAAGATTTAAATGTTAGTACCCTTTTAGATTTTTACGGTCCTTTTTTAAGCGAAAAACAGCGAAATCTTTTACATCATTATTATAACGAGGATTTGTCACTTAGCGAAATTGCCGAAAATGAGTCAATCACCCGTCAAGGTGTGCGCGACCTTATAAAACGCGGCGAGCTACAGCTTAAAAAATATGAGGAACAATGTGGTTGGTGTAAAAATGTTTTAGCGCTTCAGTCTATAATCGAAAGCAATAAAACTGACACCGAAAAGCTTAACATTATAAAGGAAATAACAAACAAATTTTAAAGGCAGGTGAATACACTTGGCATTTTCAAGTCTTTCTGACAAAATAAACGGCGTTTTTAAAAAACTGCGCAACAAAGGCCGACTTACCGAAAGCGACGTTAAAGACGCTATGCGTGAAGTGCGTTTAGCACTTCTTGAAGCCGATGTTAACTACAAGGTTGCCAAGCAGTTCACCACAACCGTTACCGAAAAATGCATTGGCGCTAATGTTATGGAAAGTCTCACCGCGCCGCAAATGGTTGTAAAAATTGTTAACGAAGAGCTTACCGCTTTAATGGGCAGTGAGCAAGCACGTCTTAAAACCGCATCAAAAATACCCACCGTTATTATGATGTGCGGTTTGCAGGGTTCGGGTAAAACCACCCACAGTGCAAAATTGGCTAAGTACCTTAAATCAAAAGGCCACAGGCCTATGCTTGTTGCCTGCGATATATATCGTCCTGCCGCAATCGAGCAGTTAAAGGTTGTCGGTCGTCAGGTTGAAACTCCTGTTTTTGAAATGGGTACCCAAAGGCCCGAAAAAATAGCCACCGAGTCTATAAAATATGCTCGCGACTACGGTCACGATTACGTTATACTTGATACAGCAGGTCGTTTGCACGTTGACGAAGAGTTAATGCAAGAGCTTAAACGCATTACCGAATGCGTTGAGGTTAATAATATTTTGCTTGTAGTTGACTCTATGATAGGTCAGGATGCCGTAAACATTGCAAAAGCATTTAACGATATACTTGAAATTGACGGCATAGTACTAACCAAGCTTGACGGTGACACCCGTGGCGGTGCAGCGCTTTCGGTAAAGGCAGTTACAGGCAAACCTATTATGTTTGCAGGTGTGGGTGAAAAGCTTGACCAATTAGAAGAATTCCACCCAGAGCGTATGGCAAGCCGTATACTTGGTATGGGTGATATGCTATCTCTTATTGAGCGCGCCGAACAGCAGCTTGACCAAAAAAAAGCTGAGGAAGCCGCACAAAAGCTTGCCGAAAACCGCTTTGATATGAATGATTTGCTTGAACAGTTTCAGCAAATTAAAAAAATGGGCAGTTTAAAAAGTGTGCTTTCAATGCTTCCCGGTATGGAAAAACAGCTTCGCGACGTTGATGTTGACGATAGACAGATGCTTCGCGTTGAGGCAATTATTCAATCAATGACCGCAAAAGAGCGTCGCAAGCCTGAAATTTTAAATGCTTCTCGTCGCCGTCGTATTGCCGCAGGCTGCGGTCAAACTGTTGAAGACGTTAACCGCCTTATAAGACAATACGAGCAAATGAAAAAAATGTTCAAGCAAATGAACGGCAAGGGCAAAAAGCGTATGATGCGCGGTTTAAATCCAAATCAGTTTGGTAATTTTGGTTTTTAAGAGTTTTCTCTTTAAAATAAATATAACTTATCTTTTATGGAGGTGCAGTAAAATGGCAGTAAAAATCAGACTTCGCAGAATTGGTGCTAAAAAGGCTCCTTTCTACCGTGTTGTTGTTGCAGATTCTCGCTACCCACGTGATGGTCGTTTTATCGAGGAAATCGGTTACTATGACCCCACAAAAGAGCCTGCTATCGTAAACATCGACGCTGACAAGGCTAAGAAGTGGATCGGCAACGGTGCTCAGCCTACCGACACCGTTAAGGCTTTACTTAAAAAGAACGGCGTTCTTTAATTCTTAGAATGGAAATAGTTACTATGAAAGAGCTTCTTATTACTATCGCATCAGGACTTGTAGAAAATCCTGACGCGGTAAATGCTACAGTTGACCAACCCAACGAGGATGGCGTTACCGTTTATCATCTTCACGTAGCTGAAAGTGATATGGGTAGAGTTATAGGCAAGCAGGGTCGTATTGCAAAGGCAATTCGCACTGTTATGCGCGCCGCTGCTAACCAAAAACACGAAAAAATCGTTGTAGAAATCGACTAACAACTGCTCGTCGAAAGACGAGCTAAACGCAAATCAAACCCCCGCATATTCGGGGGTTTTTACATACATATAACAAACGAGGTCTTTATGAAAAAAGAATTTTTAGAAATCGGTAAATTCGTTGGTACACACGGCGTTCGCGGTATGTTACGTATTCAACCTTGGTCTGACAACGGCGAGTTTTTAAC
>JAZNSJ010000145.1:0-3108 GCA_045591155.1 Acutalibacteraceae bacterium
GGTTTCACACGCTACTCGGGAATTCTTGTCCTGTGATAGCATTGCGTCAAGTATAGCGTCAGAAATTTGGTCGCACACTTTGTCGGGATGCCCTTCGTTTACCGATTCAGAAGTAAACAGTTTTCTATACATATTCATTCCTCCATAAATTACACATAAAACAAAGCCGCTTACCAAAAGATAAACGGCTAATTAAAATCTTATCTTTCGGATAATCCGCAGGATTTGGCACCTTGAAAAACTCAGGTTGCCGGACTTCATAGGGCCTGTACCCTCCGTCGCTCTTGATAAGGACTAATATTTATTTTTCGTGTAGTATTTTACTACTACTTTTTTTATTTGTCAACTATTATTTTTGCTGTATTTTAAAATTGGTGATAATTTTTTATAAATAACAAAACAAATTGCGGCATCAATTAAACCCTTGGCAAGATTAAATGGTAAATTGAATATGAGCAACGCCTCTAACAAATTATCAACAAAGGGTAATATAGCCGAATACATACCAACAATCGCATCCATAGGAATAAGCATTTTAGCGTATATGGGATAAACAAAAAAATAGTTTGTGCCAACACTAATTACAGCCATTAAAACAGTGCCTGCAAGCGCACCTATAAGCGCGCCGCGCCTTGTTTTATTTCTTTTATAAACAACACCCGCCGTATATACAAATATTGCGCCCAAAACAAAGTTAGAAAGCTCACCTACTCCTGCGGTAGTACCAACAAATAAATGCAATGTATTTTTTATAAAGCATACAAGCACCGCCCACCAAGGACCTAATGCAAACGCGGTAATAAGAGCAGGAAGTTCTGAAAAATCAAACTTTATAAACGATGGAATTAAAAAAGATATTGGAAATTCAAGCATCATAAGTATAAAGCCTATAGCCCCCATAATTGCAGTAACTGTTATGTTGCGAATATTTTGTTTTTGCATAAAATCACCCCAAAAAGCAAACCCCCACAAAATATGTGGGGGCGTAAAATACATAGTATAATTTTCTCTTCTACCATCCGGACTGTACCGTCGGCTTTGGAATTTCACCAAATCAACCTAAAAAGGCTCGCAGGCTTTAACTGCCGGTGGGGAATTTCACCCCGCCCCGAAGAATATTTATTTTTGATTATTTTATATCACTTTATACGCTTTGTCAAGCGGTTGTGTGTGTTAAATACAAAAGTCCAAGCAAAACCATACATTGAATAAAAATTATAATGGGCAAGCCTATCATAAATTTTTTGTGCAATGTCTTATGTCGGATGAGTATCATTGTTATATACATAAACAGTGCGCCGCCTGCTATCGCCCAAGAAAGAAGCGTTTTTTCAGGCACACGCAGCAAACCGCCTTTTTTTGCCCACCCTTTATCTACGATACATAGTACAGCCGATACTGTATTCGTTATAATAAAGTAATATAAAATAATATCCAATTTAATCACCGAATATATTTTACAGCATTCATACCGCTTTTTCAATCTGTTTTTTAAGTTTTACTATAATTCGTTTTTCAAGTCGTGATATATATGATTGTGAAATACCCAGCGTATCGGCAACCTGCTTTTGTGTATATTCAGGATAACCGTTCATACCAAACCTCATTTCCATAATTTGTCGTTCACGCGGCGGTAATCCGCATACAAATCCATTGAGCTGATGTCTCTCATCCTCTTGTTCTATGCCTCTGCCTACCTCATCGGGTTCGCTACCCAGTACGTCTGACAGCAATAGTTCGTTGCCGTCCCAATCGGTATTAAGCGGCTCATCAATTGATATTTCATTGCGTCTTGACGACACCTTACGTAAATGCATTAAAATTTCATTTTCGATACATCTTGATGCGTATGTCGCAAGTTTTATATTTCGCTCAGGGCAAAAGGTATTTACCGCCTTTATAAGACCTATAGTTCCAATAGAAATTAAATCCTCTATTCCTGTAGGTGCGGTATCAAACTTACGGGCTATGTACACAACAAGCCGTAGATTATGAACTATAAGTTTTTCTTTCGCCTGTTCGCAAGGGTTGTTTAAAAGCTGCATTTCCTCATCAGCTGAAAGCGGTTCGGGTAGGGTTTCTGGTCCGTTTATATAATATATCGTTTTTTGATTAAATATTTTTAAAATAATATTTTTAATTAAAGTTATAATTTTCATAATATTGCACCACTATCAATTTAAAATTTCGGGATTAACTATTATTTTGCAATCATTAAGCGGCGTTGCCGATACCGCTAATATTGGATTTTTAAAGGCGTAATTTTTATTGTTGAATTTTACAACTGCTCGGTCAATTCGATAGCCGTCAAGCAGTCGATCTCCCGCCACTGTACTGCAAGGAATTTTTCTAAATCGGGTGGGATTTTGTTTTTGTTTGCCCAAAAGTGCATCCACAACTGCCTCTTCGGTTATAAAAATTTGTGAAAAACCAAAAGCATCGTTAAGGCTGTTGCCTGTATCGGCAATTCCGCAAAGGGTAAAACTATTTGGTCCGCAATAAACGGTTACGTCACAATATGTATTTTGCGAAAAGGGTTTTTTGATAAATTTTCTTATAATCAGTACTGCAAAATAACCCACAACCGAAAATAAAATTAAAAACAACGGTGATATATCAAAATAAACCACCGAATTATTTATTACCATTCCATACGGTTTGAATATTAACCACACCGCAATCATTGCGCCGCTGTATGCAAAATTAACGCAAAAAAGCGCGGATGCGCCTCTTAAAAAGGCCTTTATGTCTTTAAACCCAAAGGCAATCAGACACAATGCTGCGCACATACAAATATGTATAAATGTTTGAAGCAAAAAATTGCTTTGCGGCAAAAGTATGTAAAGTGAAAATAATCCGCCCGATAGCGATGCCAAAATAATCCGTAAAACTTTGGCTTTTATATGTAGAAATTTTGCAGTAAGCAAAAGCAAAAAGTAATCGACTATAAAATTTACAAGTATTAAAACATCGGCATATACCGTCATCGCCCCCACCTCACAGTAATATTATATAACTGTATTAACGAAAACTATGTCGTATTAAAGTCGCAAAAAAAGACGTAAACAAAATGTTTTCGTGTTTATAAATGAATTCATTTAACAAATA
>JAZNSJ010000146.1:0-4703 GCA_045591155.1 Acutalibacteraceae bacterium
AATGAATATTTTAAAAAGACCTATGTTTTTTGCAGCGCTTATATGCAGTGCTGCGGCGGCAATTTCACTTTATATATGGGCGCTGGCATTTTTAATTATCACGGTTGCTATAATATTACTTACTATGTTGATATTATGTAAAAAGTATAAGTACATAACGGTTGCATTATCGGTAATTTTATTTACTGTTAGTTTAATATTTCAATTTATTCAAATTGATAACATAGACAAACATAATAATCAAACTATAAGTGAAGAATTTTTGGTTGTATCAGAGCCTAAGCCTTACGATAATTTTAATACTGTCACATTAGAGGCAACGCAAAATAACACCCTTCCTAAAAATACAAAATATCTTGTCTTTGATTATAAAAAGTCAAAGCTTAAAATGGGCGATATTGTGAAAGCTGATATAAAGATAAGCGTAATTGATAGCTACGACGAATATCGCCTATATGATTATAGCAACGGCGTATATGCCAAAGCGACAGCCAAGAAAATTAAAAAAATAGAAAAAACAAATGCTTTTTATAAAATGGCAGGTAGTATTCGCGATTATGTAAAAAATACTGTTTCTACATATTTTAAAGGTGATACTGCAGGGCTACTTTTAGCGCTTACCACGGGTGATAAATCACTGCTAAGTGATGATTTTTCACTAAATGTTAAAACCACGGGTATCAGTCACGTAATTGTGGTTTCGGGTATGCATTTATCAATTATAATGTCGGCGGTGTTTTGGTTACTTGATAGGCTTTTTTATAACAAATATATTCGAAGTATTCTGTCGGTAGTGTTTGTTATGCTAATATTTGCTGTATGTGGATTTACTATGTCTATAACAAGGGCAGGAGCAATGTTTATTATTGCAGGCTTGGCGCCCGTGTTTAACCGCGATAATGATTCGTTAAGCTCTCTTTTAACTGCGGTTACGGCTGTGCTTATTTCAGCTCCTTTTGCTATAGTTAATATTTCATTTCAGTTGTCTGTTTTATCTACACTTGCAATTATTTGGGTGGTTCCATTCTATTACTGTGTAATAACTCAGAGGTTTAACATATCATCAAAAATTTTAAAAACAGCAACAAGCGTATCTTTATGTTCAATTTGTGCTATAATTTTTACCTTACCCGTAACAATTAAAACATTCGGATTTGTGTCGGTTGTATCGCCGCTTACAAACCTATTAATTACATATCCAATAACAATTGCTTTAGTGGCAAATATTGCAGCGCTTTTGTTTTGCAGCTTGCCTATAATAAAATTGTTAAGTAATGCATTATTTTTGGTTTCAGGCTTATGTGTAAAGATTGCTGTTATTACTGTTAATACAATATCAAAACTTCCTATCACTGTTGCGGTGTTGCCCAAAAGCGCATTTTGGTGGTCGATATTGCTTATAGCAACAGTTATCGCTTATATGTATTTTTACCAATATAAAAAGAAAAGAAGTGATTTAAATGCCAATAGTATATGAGGACGAGCTACGCCGAGATATTTCAAGCGGCCATTTTGCGCCCGTGTATCTTATCTATGGTGATGATTCGTATTTAAAAAATCATTATAAGGATACTTTGGCAAAAAAAGCATCTGATGGCGACCCTTTTTTTAATCTGCAAAAATTTGAAGGAGATACCGATTTACAAGAGGTTTTTGATGCGGTAAATCAGTTTCCTATGATGGCAGAACGTAAAAGTGTTTTGCTTTGTGACTTTGATTTTACCAAGGGTGATTTTGACCGCCTTTTAGAACTAATTGCAAACGCAAACGATACATGTGTGTTAATTATTTGCTTTGATACTGTAGATTTTGATGCAAAAAAGGGTACAAAAGAAAAAAAAATACTTTCTGCTGTTGAAAAGGTGGACGGTAAGTGTGCCGAAATTAACCACCGCAATATTACAGCTCTTATTAAAATGCTGTCTGACGGTGCAAAAAAACGTGGCTGTATATTTGGTGAGATTGCCTGCCGACATTTAATTGATATAGCAGGTACCGACCTTAGCACACTTAAAAATGAGCTTGATAAGTTATGTGCATATGTTGGCAGTGGCGATATATCTAAAGATGTTGTTGAGCGGATTTCGGTAAAATCTGTTGATGCATCGGTTTATGATTATGTAAAGCAAATCTTTTCAGGTAATATATCGATGGCTTTGACACAGCTTGACGATATGTTTTTTATGCGCATAGAGCCAATGATTATTTTAAGCGTTATGGCATCAAGCTATGTAGATATTTATCGCGCTTATACTGCCAATATCAAGGGCGTTACAAAATCCGATATAGCGTCTGATTTTAAATATCCTAAAAATAAGTTGTTTTTAATTGACCGTGCAATACAGAATATAAAAAAATTCAACAACGTAAAATTGCGTTTAAGTCTTGAATGTATTGCCGAGGCTGACAAATCACTTAAGAGTTTTGGTGCAGACCCACGTACAGTGCTTGAACAGCTTACAGTAAAACTTGTATATATTCTTACAAAGGGTGAATCGGTTGATTAAACTAAATCAGGTGGTAATTGTTGAGGGTAAATACGATAAAATAACCCTTGAAAATATTATTGATGCTACAATTATCGCAACAAATGGCTTTAGCATTTTTAAAGATACCGAAAAGCGAGAAGTTATAAGATTGCTTGCTAAAAAGCGAGGTATTGTGGTAATGACCGACTCGGATAGCGCAGGTATGCTTATTCGTTCACATTTAAAACAAATTTGCCCAGAAAACAGCATTACCAATGTTTATATACCACAATTACTTGGTAAAGAAAAACGCAAGAACAAACCTTCAAAAGAAGGTTTGTTAGGTGTTGAGGGTATGACACAAGAGGTTGTTTTAAACGCGCTTGAGAAAAGCGGTGTTATAGGACATAAGGTTTTTAAAAAAGAAAATAAAAAAATCAGCAAAACCTTGCTTTTTGAATTGGGTCTTTCAGGCAGTATAAATAGTTCGTTCTTGCGAGATGAATTGGCGGTATTTCTTAATCTACCCAATGGTATGTCAGCAAATGCGTTTTTAGACTGCTTAAATGCAGTTTATGAATATGATGAATTTTTAAAGGCGGTGAAATTATGGCAGAAAGCCGAGCAAGACATGGGCAAAAGGTAAAGCTTTTATATATAATTAAAATACTTACCGAACTTACCGATGAAGAGCATCCCTTATCGGCAACTGAAATTTGCGAAAAATTAGCGTCTTATAATGTTACTGCCGAGCGTAAGGCGATTTACGACGATATAAACTGTCTTATAGATTTTGGCTATGATATAATTCAAACACGTGTACCTAAAAATGGCTATTTTTTGGCTAGCCGTGATTTTGAACTGCCCGAGGTTTTCTTGCTGGGGGATGCTGTGCGTACAGCTAAGTTTATTAGCGAAAAGAAAACCCGTGAGCTTACTTCTAAGCTTGATAAACTAATTAGTCGCTATCAGGTAAAAAGCAAATTGCGTGGTATATACATTGACGGTAGCAGTAAAACCCATAATGAAGAGCTGTTTTATAATATTGACCGCATTAATACGGCAATAACAGAGGGTAAAAAGATAAAATTTACATATAGCAAAAAGATTTTACGTGAAGGTAGGCAAATAGTTACCGAATCAAAGACACGTACCGTAAGTCCTTACGCTATGACGTGGCAGTTTGATTATTATTACCTTATTGGTAATTATGAAAAATACGATAACCTTATGAATTTACGTATTGATCGTATTCATTCGGTTGAAATAATAAACGAGCCAGTCCGTCACTTTAGCGAGGTAAGTGACTACAGTGATACCTTTGATGTTGCCGATTATACCAAAAAGCTTTTTGGTATGTTTGGCGGTAATATGCAAGAAGTAAAACTGCGTTGTAACAATAAAATATTAGAGCAGGTAACCGACCGCTTTGGTGACAATGTTTTTATTACAAATGTTACAGAAAACAGCTTTGACTTCGCCGTTAAAGCTGCAGTAAGCGACGCGCTTGTAACTTGGATTACGAATTACGCCGATATGATTGAGGTATTAAAGCCTACAGAACTTCGCGACAAAATCGTTAACAGGGCAAAAAAGATACTAAAAGTTTATAAAAATTAGCAAAAAACACTTGCAATTTTAAAAGTGTTGTGATATAATTTATCGACTACTGTAAAGGTAGCAAAAATATTACACACATTCCGTATTATGCAGGTAGAGGTGTGACTGCTGATACAAGGTCAGTACCGCAAGCTTTACGGGATGGAGGAAAAACCTCAGGAGGAAAAAATTATGGCAGTTGTATCAATGAAACAACTTCTTGAAGCAGGTGTACACTTTGGTCACCAAACAAGACGTTGGAACCCCAAAATGGCAGAGTACATTTTCACAGAGCGTAACGGTATCTACATTATCGACCTTCAAAAGACCGTTAAAAAGCTTAATGAAGCTTACTTGTTTGCTCGCGACATCGCAGCAGCAGGCGGCGACATTCTTTTCGTAGGCACCAAAAAACAGGCTCAGGATTCTGTTAAAGAAGAAGCAGAGCATTGCGGTATGCCTTATGTAAACGCTCGTTGGCTTGGCGGTATGCTCACAAACTTTAGCACAATTCGTACCCGTATTGCTCGTCTTGAGCAACTTCGCGCTATGCGTGACGACGGTACATTTGACCTTCTTCCTAAGAAGGAAGTTGCAACCCTTACTCTCGAAATCGAAAAACTCGAGAAGTTTAGC